>JAYUZI010000001.1:0-3708 GCA_043751915.1 Gammaproteobacteria bacterium
GCGGGCCGGTGGCGCGACCCTGATACCGATCGACAGCGAGCACAACGCGATTTTCCAGTGCCTGCCGCCCGGTGCGCGCATCGGTGAGCGCCCCGCGGGGGTGCGCCGCCTCATGCTGACCGCCTCCGGCGGCCCGTTCCTGGACTGGAGCGCGGGCGCCATGGCGCTGGCCACGCCCGAACAGGCCTGCGCGCACCCGCGCTGGAGCATGGGACGCAAGATTTCGGTGGACTCGGCTACGCTCATGAACAAAGGCCTGGAGCTGGTCGAGGCCACGGTGCTGTTTGGCATGGAGCCCCGGGACGTCTCGGTGGTCGTGCATCCGCAGAGCATCGTGCATTCGCTGGTCGAGTACCTGGACGGCTCTACCCTGGCGCAGCTGGGGTCGCCGGACATGCGCACCCCAATCGCCCAAAGCCTGGCGTGGCCCGGGCGGATCGCCGCCGGTGTAGAATTCCTCGATTTGGCCAAGATCGGCTCGCTCGAGTTCCGGGCGCCGGATCGTGCGCGCTTCCCCTGCCTGGGGCTGGCCGAGGCGGCCGCCAGGGCCGGCGGCGCGGCCTGCACCTGGCTGAATGCGGCGGACGAGGTGGCGGTGCGGGCGTTTCTCGACAAGCAATTGAACTTTGGGGATATTCCGGGGGTCATTGACAGGGTTATGAATGCTGCGCCCGGTGGGCCGATGAATGATCTGGACGCGGTGCTGGGCGCCGACGCCTCGGCGCGCGAGCGCGCCCGAGCCGTGCTGGCCGAATTGGGCGCCGCCGCGCGGAGAACCCGGGCATGAGCTTTTCGCTTTGGTCCGTGGCCGGGTTCGTGGTCGCCGTGTGCGTCCTGGTGACGGTGCACGAATTCGGGCACTACTGGGTGGCCCGCAAGCTCGGTTTCAAGGTGCTGCGTTTTTCAGTGGGCTTCGGGCCCCCGCTGTGGCGGCGCATCGGACGCGACAGCGGCACCGAATTCGTGATCGCGGCCGTGCCACTCGGCGGCTACGTCAAGCTGCTGGATGAGCGCGAGGCGCCGGTGGCCGCCGCCGAACTGGCACAGTCCTTCACCCACCGCCCACACTGGCAGCGCATCGCGGTGCTGCTGGCCGGCCCGGCGGCGAATTTCCTGTTTGCGATCCTGCTGCTCACCGGCATGCTGCTGGTTTCCGGCAGCACCGAACTGCGCCCCATGCTCGATGCGGCGCGAGCGGATTCACCCGCGGCGCGGGCGGGCGTGCGCTTTGGCGACGAGATCGTCGCGGTCAATGACCAACCGGTGAGCACACAGCGCGGGGTCTGGATCAACCTCCTCGACGGCGTCACCAGCCGTGCGCCACTGTCACTGACACTGCGCGGTGCGGACGGGCGGGAACGGCAGGCGCGCTTTGAATTCGCCAGCCTCGCGGAGCGGCGCGCCTTGTCCGAGCCGACGGCGGCGCTGGGCGGCCTGGGGCTGAAATTTCAGGAGTTGCCGATTCCGGCGGTGCTGGGCGCCGTTACCGCCGACGGGCCCGCTGCTCGCGCCGGCCTGCGGCCGGGCGATGAGATCCGGAGCGTCAACGGCGAGCCGGTGCACGACTTTCTCGCCCTGGTGGCGCTGGTGCATGCCCATCCTGGCGACACGATCGCCGTGCAGTACCGGCGCGATGGCCACGAGGCGGCGACCCGCGTCGCGGTCGGCGTCGCCGTGCAGGATGGCGTGCGCGTCGGCCGCATCCAGGTGAGTCAGTCGCACACGCCGAACTATCCGCCGGGGATGCTGCGGCACGTCCGGCTGGGACCGGTTGCTGCGCTGACGATGGCCTGCAGCGAAGCCTGGGGCATGACCAGCCTGCAGGGCCGCATGCTCTGGCGCATGCTTGCCGGCGACGTCTCGGTCAAGAACCTGAGCGGCCCGCTGACCATTGCCGAACTCGCGGGCGATTCGGCGTCCGCGGGCGCCGCCGCCTTCCTCGGTTTCCTGGTGATGATCAGCCTGGCGTTGGGCTTCATGAACCTGCTGCCGATCCCCATCCTCGATGGCGGCCAGGTGGTACTGCAAACAGTCGAATGGCTCAAGGGCAGCCCGCTGTCCGAGCGCGTGCAGGCCGTCGGCCAGCAGTTGGGCATCGCCCTGGTGATGCTGCTGCTCGGGCTGGCTCTGTATAACGACATCTCGCGTCAGTTTGGTTGACTCCCCCTAAAGTAACGGCAGTGTGCGCATGAATTGTCGCGCGGGTCTCGCAGCGTTCGTCTTGTTTGCCAGCAGCGGTGCGGTGCGCGCGCAGTCGGCCGACGCCACCGCGTTCACGGTCGGCGACATCAAGGTGGAGGGTCTGCAGCGCATCTCCGAAGGCACGGTGTTCAACTACCTGCCGGTCAACATTGGTGATCAGCTCGATGCCCGGCGCGTACGCGAAGCGCTGCGCGCGCTGTACGCGACGGGCTTCTTTCGCGACGTTGAGATCAGTCGCGACGGCAGCACGCTGGTGATCGCCGTGCTCGAGCGGCCCTCGCTCGAGAGCATCGAGATCAAGGGCAACAAGGACATCAAGACCGAGGACCTGCAGAAATCGCTGCGCAATGTCGGCTTGTCGGCGGGCAAGACCTTCAACCGCTCGACCCTCGAGGAAGTGACGCAGTACCTCACCGACCAGTACTACAGCCGGGGCAAGTACGCGGTGACGATCGATTCGAAGGTGGAAGACCTGGCCGACAACCGCGTGCGCGTCAACCTCGACATCAAGGAAGGGAGTCGCGCCACGATCCGCCAGATCAACATCGTCGGCAACAAGACCTTCAAGGCCAAGGACATACTCGAGACACTGACCCTCAAGACGCCCACCTGGACCTCCTGGTACAAGCAGGATGACCGCTATTCGCGCGAATCGCTCCAGGGAGATCTTGAAAAGATCCAGACTTATTACCAGGATCGCGGCTACGCCAACGCGCACATCGATTCGGTGCAGGTGGCGATCTCGCCCGACAAGAACGACGTGTTCATCACCGCGAACATCACCGAGGGCGTGGTCTACAAGATCTCCAGCGTCAAGTTGGCCGGCAACCTGGTGGTGCCGGAGGCGCAGCTGCGCCGTCTGGTGCTGGTGACTCCGGGCCAGACCTATTCCCAGAAGTCGATTTCCTCCACGCAGGAGCTGATCAAGAACCGGCTGGGCGCCGAAGGCTTCTTCTTCGCCAAGGTGGAACCGGTGCCCACGCTCGATGAGGCGAAGCGCGAAGTTGCACTGTCGCTGTTCGTCGACCCGGGCAACCGGGTGTATGTGCGCGAGATCAGCTTCAAGGGCACCACCCGCAGCAACGACGAGACGCTGCGGCGCGAGCTGCGCCAGCTCGAGGGCGCGCTGCTTTCCAACATCGCGCTGGAGCGCTCCAAGCAACGCCTGCAGCAGCAGCCGTTCGTTGAAAAGGCCGAGTTCGAGACCAACCCCGTGCCCGGATCCCCGGACCAGGTCGATGTGGTGTTCGATGTGAAAGAGCGCCCGAGCGCCACCATCAGTGGTGGCGTGGGCTATTCCGCGGCGCAGAAGTTCATGCTCAACGGCAGCTTCCAGGACAGCGACTTCATGGGTTCGGGCAATGCCGTGGCCCTGCAGCTCGATTCGGGTCTCTACAACAAGCTCTACAGCTTCTCGCACACCAACCCGTATCGCACCATCGACGGCCTGTCGCGCACCGTGTCGCTCAGTTACCGCAACTCGACGCAGTTCGTATCGACCTCATC
>JAYUZI010000002.1:0-6090 GCA_043751915.1 Gammaproteobacteria bacterium
CATGAGGGGCGCGGCGGTGGCGGGTCGCCTTCCTGGCTGCATGTGGCGCCGCTCCCGGACCTGTATCGGGGTGCCTATCGGCGCGCTGACGCGGATGCCGGCGGCAAGTACGCGGCGCATGTGGCGCGCATCGTCGATGGTTTACGCAGCAGCGGCGCCGGGCTGTGCGGGTTCCTGGCGGAGTCCTGGCCCAGCGTCGGCGGGCAGATGAGCCTGCCGGTGGACTACGTGCAGGCGGTTTACCAGATGGTGCGGGCCGCAGGCGGCGTGTGCATCGCCGATGAAGTGCAGACCGGTTACGGGCGCCTTGGCGAGCATTTCTGGGGGTTCGAGGCCTACGGAGTCGTACCGGACATCGTCGTACTCGGCAAGCCGATCGGCAACGGCCATCCGATCGGCGCGGTGGTGACCACGCCCGAGATCGCGAACTCATTCAACAACGGCATGGAATTCTTCAGCACCTTTGGTGGCAACACCGTCTCCTGCGCCATCGGACTCGCGGTGCTGGACGTGGTTTGCGCGGAAAACCTGCAGGCCCATGCGCAACGGGTCGGCCAACACCTGCTGGGGCGGCTCGGGGAACTCGGGAGCCGCCACGCCCTGATCGGCGAGGTGCGCGGCGCGGGACTCTTCCTCGGGGTCGAACTGGTGACAGACCGCAATTCCCTGGAGCCGGCCACGCGCGCGGCGGCCGCGATTGCCAATCACATGCGCGATCAGGGCGTGCTGCTCGGCACCGACGGGCCGTTTCACAACGTCATCAAGATCCGGCCACCGATGCCCTTTACGGTGCAGGACGCGGACCTACTGGTCGCGGCGCTGGATGCCGCGCTGACGGCGCAGCGGAAGGCGTAGCCGGCTCCGCGAAGGTCAGTACACCCGCTTGCCCGCAACCCAGGTCTGCTCGACCTTGATCTTCCAGATGTCCGCCGGTGCGATGGTGAACAGGTCGCGGTCGATGAGGATGAAGTCGGCCCATTTCCCCTTCTCGAGTGAGCCCAGGGTATTTTCCTGGTGCTCGGCATAGGCGGCATCCAGCGTAAAGGCGCGGAAGGCCTCCAGCAACGTCATGGCCTGCTCGCTGTGCCAGCCGCCTGCGGGCAGATTGGCGTGATCGGTGCGTGTGACCGCGGCGTGCAGCCCGTAGAACGGGTTGGCGGATTCGACCGGAAAATCCGAGCCGCCGGCGATGCGCGTGCCCTGGTCGAGAAAACTGCGCCAGGCGTAGGCGCCGCGGAGCCGCTCCTTGCCGATGCGATCTTCGGCCATGTTCATGTCGCTCGTGGCATGGGTCGGCTGCATCGAGGCAATCAGGTCCAGTTGCTTGAAGCGCGGGATGTCGGCCAATGCGACCACCTGGGCGTGCTCGATGCGGTTGCGCAGCTCTCGGCCGCCGACCGACCGGTACGCGGTTTCGAAAGCGCCGAGGACCTGGTGGTTGGCGGCATCGCCGATCGCGTGAACATTGACCTGGTAGCCGGCCTGCAGGGCGGTGGCAATCTTGTGCGCCATGTCGGCATCCGACATGAACAGCAGGCCGCGCTCTTTGGGCGCGTCCGCATACGGCGCCATCAGCGCCGCGCCGCGGCTCCCCAGCGCGCCATCGGCAAACAGCTTGACCGAACGCACCGTGAGGGAATCATCTCCGTAACCGATCAGCGGACCGGCCTTCGAGAGCGCGAGGAAGTCTTCGCCGGTTTCGGCGATCATGGCGTAGATCCGCACACTGAGCAGCCCGTGATCGGCAAAGTCCTTGTACAGGGCGATGTCCTGCGCACTCACGCCGGCATCCGCCGCGCCCGTCAGCCCGAGTGCATTCATCTGCGTGAGCGCGGCCTGCAGGGCGGCGCGACGCTCGCCAGCGCTCGGCTGAGGCACGATCCTGTCCACCAGCCCCATCGCCTTGTCGACCAGCACCCCGTTTGGATTGCCGGCCTGGTCACGCTCAATCCGGCCGCCGACCGGGTCAGGCGTTTGTCTGGATATGCCCGCGGCCTTTAGAGCCCTGGTGTTCAACCATACGGCGTGGCCATCGACCCGTTCCAGCACCGCGGGCCGGTCGGACACGACGGCATCCAGCTCGCTCGCGAGGGGGAAGCGCCCGAGCTTCCAATTGACCTGGTTCCAGCCGCTTCCGATGCGCCAGGACCTGTCAGGGTGCTCCTTGAGGTACGCGCGAATCCGCTCCAGCGCCTCGCTCAGGCTTCGCGTGTCGCCAAGCATAACCCGGACGCTCTGGTAACCAAGCCCGGACAATTGGCCACCCAACACGTGGCCATGTGCGTCGATCAAACCCGGAAGCAACGTCCGGCCGCCACCATCGACGCGCTGGGCGCCGGGAAAATCCTTGCGAAGCACGGCAGCATCGCCCGTCTGAACCACCTTGCCGCGGTCGAAGAGCAGGCCCGTGAATGGCTGCAGCCGATCGCCGGCCAGCGTATACCCGTGAATGTTTTCCATCAGCGTCGGCGCGCCGTGTGCCGTCGCCGCGAGCGTCAGGCTCATTGCGAGTGCCGTCACTGCGCGTCTGGTCGTGTGCTTCAAGCAGGCCTCCAGGGTCGGCTCATCCGATCTTAGGCGCGGCGTGCGAGCAGGCAGGCCTGCTCGTGGAGACGCGACAAACCGCGGTTCCGCAACTGCGGTTGCGCCTCCAGGACGTCGCGGGTGCCCAGCAGCGTAACAGAAAATTCCGCGGCAAATAACTCGTGGATTTCGGGTTCAGTGACCGCGAACGGCGGGCCGGCTTTCTCGCCCGGCGAGTAGTCCATCGTCAGCAGCAGCATCCGGCATTCGGCCGGAAGAATCGCGGCCACATGGCGGGCATAGTGCACGCGCATCGGCGGCGGCAGCGCGACCAGCGAGGCGCGATCGTAGACGCCGCGCACCTGCGCGAGCATTTGAGGTTCGAGGTCGAACAGGTCACAGACGTACAGCTCGTAGCCGCCTGCCTGCCAGCATGCCAGGCGGCCAGCGCTGCGGCGCAGGGGTTCCAGCTCCTGTTCCTTGAAGAAATCCGCCACCGCGGATTCGACCAGTTCGACGCCGAGCACGCGATGGCCTTGCTCGCGCAGCCAGTACATGTCGCCGCTCTTGCCGCACAGCGGCACGAATACCTGCGAACCCGGTGGGCACTCGAGCGACGGCCAGTACAACTCCAGGTCAGCATTGACCCGCGTCTGGTGAAAACCGCTGTCGCCCCGTTCCCAACGGTCATGCCAGAACTGCGGCTCCATGCCTATGCCGGTAGTGCGTAGGGGAGGGGGAGCGGCGTGACAGGCAGGCTGGCAGCGGCGCGCAGGTCGCCAGCGGCAGCGGGCGGGCCAACCTCCAGCGCCGCGACCGCGAGAAACTCGCTGCGGCCGTCGTCAAGCGTCACGGCATCGACGACCTGCGCGCTACGGCCATCGCCCAGGGTTATGGACTGTCCCGGCGCGAGCGCCGCCGGTCCATTGCTCACGAAGCGCTGCATGCGGCGCTTCATGCGGCCGCGATAGTGGGCGCGGGCGATGATTTCCTGGCCGGTATAGCAGCCCTTGTCGAACGAGATGGCGCCGATGCAATCGAGGTTGAGCATCTGCGCCACGAACTCGCCGCTGCTCGCGGCGTAGACTTGCGGCAGGCCGGCGGCAATGCCATCAGCGCGCGTCACCGCGCTCAGCATCGAGGCAGTGCACGGCAACTGCGCGGCGAGTTCGGCCAGCACCGCGGGGCTGGAATCGTCGCTGATCGTGACCTTGGCGCGCAGCACGTAGCGGCGCAGCGTCGTCATGGTGGCTGCGGCCAGCTCCGCCGGGAGCAGCGCAACGATATGGTCGGACGCGAGCGCGGCCAGATGCAGCAACGCGAGCACGCGACCCTGTGGGTTGTGGAATCCGGCCAGCATGAGCCGGTCGTTGCTAAGCGCGCTCATATCGTTGGACAGCTGGCCCTGCAGGAATTTGCCGGCGTCCGGGCCGTGAAAACGCAGCAGGCCGATTGGGGATACGGTGGTCATTGCCGGGCGCGGAGCCTCTGCGGTGGTACGCAATACCGATAGTCGGCACGGTGGGATTCTGGCACACTCTCGCGCCATGCCGAACCCGCCGGATCCCAGCCCAGATTCGACCCGCGCTGCTACTGGTTTGGCGCCGGCCGATGCGCCTCGCCTGACGCCTCGCGCCGCGGCTGCATCCGCTCCGGAAACGGGTGGTCCCACCGGGCCGGATCCGACGCGTTACGGCGACTGGGAGCGTGCCGGCCGCTGCATCGATTTCTGATGCGCTCGAGGTACTAGTGCCCATGCAGGATCGGCCGCTATCGCCGCACTTGTCGGTCTATCGGTTCATGTACACCATGGCGCTGTCCATCCTGCACCGGATAACCGGGGTCTGGATGGCGCTGGGCCTGTGCGCGCTGGTCTATTGGCTGATGGGCGCGGCGGGCGGTGAGGGCGAGTACGCCCGTGCCACGGCGCTCCTGGGCAGCGCTCCCGGGCGCGCGCTGCTGCTCATGTGGCTGGCGGCTTTCTGTTTCCACTTCGTCAACGGGCTGCGCCATCTTGCCTGGGATGCCGGCATCGGCCTGGAGCGCCGCGCGGCGCGACTCAGTGCGCGCCTGGCGCTGGCCCTGGCCCTGGCCGGGTTCCTGGTGGCCGCTTACCTGCTGTTTTGTCCGCGCGCGGGGGCACTGTGAGCCTGCGTTCGCCCCTGGCAGTGGTGCTTGGCCGCGGCAGCGCGGGTGACGGCGTGACGCATTGGTGGGCGCAGCGGCTCTCGGCCCTGGCGCTGGTGCCGCTGACCCTCTGGTTCCTGTACGGGCTGACGCGCTTGCCGCTTACCGACTACGCGGCCGTGACGATCTGGATCGCGTCCGGCTGGAACCCGGTGTGGCTGGCGCTGCTGCTCGCGGCGTTGTGCTGGCATTCACGCCTCGGAGTCCAGGTGGTAATCGAGGACTACGTGCATACTCCGGCCCTCAAGCTCGGCGCGCTCCTGTTCAACAGCGGGACGCACCTGCTGCTATTGGCCGCCGGCGTGTACGCGCTGCTGTCGGTCGCCATGCGGGGCGCAGCATGAGCAGCTACTCGTTCACCGACCACACGCACGATGTGATCGTGGTGGGTGCCGGCGGCGCCGGGCTCCGGGCGACACTTGGCCTCGCCGAAGCGGGACTCGCTACCGCCTGCATCACCAAGGTATTCCCGACGCGCAGCCACACCGTGGCTGCGCAGGGCGGTATCTCGGCGGCCTTGGGCAACATGGGCGAGGACGACTGGCGCTGGCACATGTACGACACCGTCAAAGGATCGGACTGGCTGGGCGATCAGGACGCGATCGAGTTCATGTGCAAACAGGCGCCGGCGGCGGTCATCGAGCTCGAGCACTATGGCGTGCCGTTTTCACGCACCGATACTGGGCTCATCTACCAGCGGCCATTCGGTGGCATGACCACGCGCTACGGCGCGGGCAAGGCGGCGGAGCGCACCTGCGCGGCGGCCGACCGCACCGGCCACGCCATGCTGCACACGCTCTACCAGCAATCGATCAAGCATGACGCGCAGTTTTTCATCGAATACTTTGCCGTCGACCTCATCATGGAGAACGACGCCTGTCGCGGTGTGGTGGCCATCGACCTGGCGGATGGCACCGTGCACCGCTTCCGTGCGCAGACCACGATCCTGGCCACCGGCGGTTACGGGCGCGCGTGGTTCTCCTGCACTTCGGCCCATACCTGTACCGGCGATGGTGGCGGCATGGTGCTGCGTGCCGGGCTGCCGCTGCAGGACATGGAATTCGTGCAGTTCCATCCGACCGGCATCTACGGTTCCGGATGCCTGATCACCGAAGGTGCGCGCGGCGAGGGCGGGTATCTCACCAACTCGGGCGGCGAGCGCTTTATGGAGCGCTACGCGCCCAACGCCAAGGACCTGGCCTCGCGCGACGTGGTGAGCCGCGCGATGACCATTGAGATCCGCGAAGGACTTGGTGTCGGTGATCTCAAAGATCACATTCACCTGCACCTCGAGCATCTCGGGCCCGAGGTCATCAAGGAGCGGTTGCCGGGAATCCAGGACACCGCGCGCATCTTTGCCAACGTCGATGTCACGACGGC
>JAYUZI010000003.1:0-3368 GCA_043751915.1 Gammaproteobacteria bacterium
CCAAGTGCCGCTGCGGCAGCCACTCATCCACCGACGGTGGCAGCAAAAATCCTGTGTCGCGGTTGATCGGCCTGAAATTGCTCATGCGCTTCTTTACAGATGAGGAAACGGACTGTGATTATCGCTTATCCACCATCGTTAAGTCCGACAGGCTGCTAGCCCGTGGTTCCCACGCCCGCTTAACAGCAGCTGAACCACGGCGGTGACGCGAAATTAACCTCCGAAAGCCGCAAAACAGCTTTTTTTGCGGCACTATCGCCCCGGCAGTAGGTCAGACTGTTGGCATTGTCCAGTCGATGGAATCGGGGAGCGGCCAAGATGCGCAACACTTCGTTTCTTTCACTTGCCGGTACACGGTTACTGTTGCTCGCCGCGCTTTCGGCGGTGCTGATGTCGGCGACGGTCGCCGCCGGGGAAGACGACCCGCCTGGGCGCGTGGCCCGCGTCAATCTTCTGGACGGACGCGGTGCGATGCAACCGGCCGGTACTGACGACTGGGTCGATGATCTGCAGAACCGGCCGTTGACCGGCGGCGACAAGATCTGGATCGAAACCGGGTCGCGCGCCGAGATGCATATCGGCTCAACCGCGCTCCGGCTCGGCGCGCGTACGGCGCTGCAGATTCTTACCATCGACGATCGGCGCGTGCGCCTGCGGCTCACGGCCGGGTCGCTGAGCGTGCGGATCCGCGCACTCGATCCCGAAGAGCGTTTCGAGATTGAGACACCGGCCGGCGAGATTTCCCTGCTGCGGCCCGGCGGCTACCGGCTGGATGTCGACGATCGCGACACGCGCGCGCATCTGGCGGTCTGGAGCGGGCGCGCCGAGGCGCGTGGTGCTGCCGGCGGTCGCATTGTGCACAGTGACGAAGCCGTCGAGCTGGCCGGCGATGATTCGGCACTGGCGCTGGTCGCCGCCGGAGCGACCGACAGCCTGGATCTGTGGGCCGAAGACCGCGACCACCGCGAAGACGAGTCGCGTACCGCGCGTTACGTGTCGCGCGATGTCGTCGGCTACGAAGAACTCGACGGCTACGGCGACTGGGTCGTCGATCCGGGCTACGGCTCGGTCTGGTACCCGCAGGTCGTGGTGGTGGACTGGGCGCCGTACCGCTTTGGTCATTGGGCCTGGATCGGCCTGTGGGGCTGGACCTGGATCGACGACCAACCGTGGGGCTTTGCGCCCTGTCACTACGGTCGCTGGGTGCATTCGCCGCGTGGCTGGGGCTGGGCTCCGGGTGAGCGTGAGGGGCATCGGCCGGTGTTTGCGCCGGCGTTGGTGGCCTGGCGGGGCGATCGTTACCCCAGGCGCCAGAGCGCAGACGAACACGCGCCGCGCGTCGGCTGGGTGCCACTGGGTTACAACGAAATCTATGAGCCGCCGTTCCGCGCCAGCCACAATTACCTGCGCGCGGTGAACCTATCCAACACGCGCCTGCAGCATTCAGACGTCGATCGCTTCATCGATGAGCGGCAGCGCGCAGGTGATAAGCGTCCCGAGCGGCGCTACGCCAACGAGCGCGTCCCGGGCGCCTACACGACCGTGTCGCGCGATACCTTCATCTCGGCCAGGCCGGTGGGTCGCAACCGTCTGCAGGCGGAACCGGAAGAGCCGCGCCAGGCGCCTTTTTCAGCGCGCGGTCCGGACCTTCGCCCGGAAGCGCGCAGCGTCGGGCGGGTCTTGCCGACGGATCGCCCCGGGGTGCGGCCGGATCGCTCGGTGTTCGAGCGTCCCGTCATGTCTGCCCCGCCGACCACGCAGCAGGGTGAGCGCATGCGCGAGCGCGCACCGATGCCGCAGCGCGTTCCGGATCTCGCCCCCGCCGGGCGTGCGCCGCTTCCGCTCGACCGGGGAGAGCCGATCGACCGGCCGTTGCCGCGGCAGCGCGAGGCGGTGCCCGTGGATCGCCCGCAGATCCTGCGCGAGGATCGGCCCGTTGCGCCGCCCAGCGAGCGACGCCTCGAGCGTGAGGTTGAGCGCACGTCACAGACTCGGCCAATGGAACCTGAAGCGCCGCGCTCGCCGGTCAGGGTGGAACGCGAGTCACAACCGCAACCGCAACCGCGCTATTCGCCGCCGCCTGACTACCGTGCCCCGCAGCGCTCGGCGCCGAAGCCCGAATCGCGTTCTGCGCCGCCCCCGGCCCCTGCGCCCAGCGCCCCGAGTGCGCCGCCCGCGCACGAACGCGAAGACCGCCGAGCGGAGCGTGGCAATCGCTGAAGTTCGGCGGCGAGACAATCTAGTGTTTGGCCGCAGCCCCATAGAGCGGCTGCACGCGCGGCAGGAGGGCGCGCAATGTCGCCAGGCGACTAGTGTCGCTCGGGTGCGTACTCAGGAATGCCGGCGTGCCGTTCTGGCTGGCCTGACCCATCTTCTCCCAAAGCGATAGCGCCGCCTGCGGATCGAATCCGGCGCGCGCCATCAGCTCGAGGCCGATGCGATCGGCCTCCGATTCCTGGACACGGCTGTGCGGCAGGTTGAAGGTGACATCGGTGAGCGCGCTGGCGATTTGCAGCGAGACATTGCCCACGCCCTTGACCTGGCTCAGCAGTCCCAGACCCACCTGCTCGGCACGCTGGCGTGACATTGCTTCGCGGCTGTGTTCGCGCAGCGCATGCGCCATTTCGTGGCCGATAACGGTAGCCAGCTCGGCATCGCTGAGTTTCAGCTTGTCGATCAGGCCCGAGTACACCATGATGCGGCCGCCCGGCATGCAGTAGGCGTTGAGTTGCTCGCTCTTCTGCACGTTGACGTTCCAGTTCCACTTGGCGGCGTCGGGCCGGAACACTGGCGTCTGCCTGATCAGCCGTTCCGAGATCGTGCGCACGCGCGCCGTCTGCGCCGCATCGGCGTTGAGTTCTCCCTTCAGCTTGGCCTTGTCCAGCTCGGCAGCGTAGGCCGCCGTAGCGCCCTGTTCGACTTCGACCTCCGAGACCAGCATGGACTGTTTGCGATCGACCCCCACGGCGCCGGGGGCGGTGGTGCTTACCGTCTCACAGCCGCTGAGCGCAAGCAGCGCGGCGCTGGCAATAGCAGAGATGAGATATTTCATACAACAATCATAACTGCTGAATGCAGGCAGATTCATCTCGTCTTGAAAGAATTGCCGCTACTATGGGCGCCGGATAACGCCAGTGATGGCAGTGTGTCTCAATCATTCCTGCAGCAACCCATGCGCGCTTCAATCACTTTTGTCTCGTTCGCCGTCAGCTTGCTGCTTGCGGCCAGTGTCCACGCACAGGCGCCTGCCGGAGCGACCGGTTTGTGCAAGGACGGCAGTTATTACACGGGGCCGACGAAGCAGGGCGCCTGCCGCGGTCACAAGGGTGTCAAGGAATGGTATGCCAGCGAGTCAGCGCCCACGGCGG
>JAYUZI010000004.1:0-14176 GCA_043751915.1 Gammaproteobacteria bacterium
AGCCCCTGCTCGTCGAACTCCCAGTTCTCATTGCCAAAGCTGCGAAACCACTGGCCGCTGTCGTCGTGCCATTCGTAGGCGAACCGCACCGCGACGCGATTCTCCCGGAACGCCCATAATTCCTTGATGAGCCGGTAGTCGAGTTCGCGAGCCCACTTGCGGCGCAGGAACGCCTCGATCGCCTCGCGCCCCTGGAGGAACTCCGAGCGATTCCGCCAGCGCGAGTCGCTCGTGTAGGCCAGCGCCACCCAGGCCGGATCCCGGGTGTTCCAGCCGTCTTCGGCCATGCGCACTTTCTGCGTGGCGGTCTCGAGTGTGAACGGTGGTAGCGGTGGTCTGCTCATGAGTCACTCCGGTCCTACAGGTTCGGCGCCCGTGCCTCAGGCGGCCTTGCGTGCATGCACGGCCGGGAAGTCGATGACGGTCTGCGCGACGCTGTTAATGTAGTTGGTCCAGGTGTTGAGCGCGACATGCTGCACGATCTCGACGATCTGCGCCTCGTCGTAGCCGGCTGAGCGCACCTTACCCACTTCCTCATCACTCACGTGGCCCCGCTGGCTGATCACCTGCACGGCAAACCGGACGGCGGCGTCCGCCTTGGCGTCGTGCGAGCCACCCGCACGGTTCGCGGCTATCTCGGACTCATCGAGCTTCGCCAGGTTCTTGCCAAGGTAGGCGTGGGCCGAGAGGCAGTAATCGCAGCCGTTGAACTCGGCCACCGCCAGCGCAATGCGCTCACGGGTGGCTGCGGGCAGCGCGCCCTTGGCCAGCGCGCCTGATAGACCGAGGTAACCCTCAAGCGCCGCCGGGCTGTTGGCCACCATGCGGAACAGGTTGGGCACCAGGCCGAGCTGCTTGTTGACGGCCTCGAGCAGGGGGCGGGAAGCCGCCGGGGCGGAGGCGATATTGGCGGGGGTCGAAATGCGGGACATGGTCTTTCTCCTTGGAAGCCGATTCAGGATGGGCCGGTATTGGCGCCATGGGTGCCAAGATAAAGCCTTCCGTTTCATGAAACTAGATCTTATAATCGAGATACATCTTTCCATATTTCGGAATAACAATGGATCGCCTCGCAGCCATGTCGGTATTTGTGGCAGTGGTGGAAGCCAGCAGTTTTTCCGGCGCCGCGCGGCACCTGCGCATGCCGGTGCCGACCGTAAGCCGCAAGGTGTCGGAGCTCGAAGCGCAGCTCGCCGCGCGGCTCCTGACGCGCTCGACCCGCCAGCTCGCCCTGACCGAGGCAGGCGCGGCCTACCTCGCCGCCTGCAAGCGCATCCTCGAGGACGTGGCGGCCGCGGAACGCGGCGCGTCGGGTGAGTACCAGGCGCCCCGCGGCGAGCTCGCCATCACCGCACCGATCGTCTTCGGCCGGCTGCACGTCGTGCCCATCGTAGCGGAGTTCCTGCAGCTCTACCCGGAGGTGAATGTGCAGCTCACGCTGGTGGACCGCTCTCTCCACCTGCTCGATGAACACCTGGATCTCGCCGTCCGCGTGGGTGAGCTGCCCGACAGCACGCTGGTCGCCGCCCGCGTCGGCCTGCTGCGCAAGGTCGTGTGCGCGAGCCCGGATTACCTGGCGAAGCACGGGACACCGCGGACACCACCGGAGCTCGCGAACCATGAGTGCGTCAGTTTTTCCGGGCTGACCGGCCCGGAGGGCTGGAGCTTCGGCACCGATCGCGACGAGAAACCCATCCGCATCCGCTCCCGGCTCGCAGTCAATACCGCGGAGGCGGCGCTCGACGCGGCCATAGCGGGCGTCGGGCTCACACGCGTGCTGTCCTATCAGGCGGCCGCGGCGGCCAAGGCGGGCACGCTCGTCATCGTGCTGAAGAAATACGAACCGGCACCGCTCCCGGTCAGCCTGGTCTACAGCCGTCAGCCGCTGCTGCCGGCTAAATTGCGCACCTTCATCGACTACGCCACACCACGCCTCAAGGCCCGCCTGGGCTAGCGTGATCCTGCCGTTTCATCCACAATCGAGCGCCAACGGGAGTCTGCAAACATGACAATTCTGTACGCCGCGACGGCTCTGCACGCGAAGCTCGGCCGCTCCCTGGACCGGCTGCACTCGCTGCTCCTGTTGGGGACGCGCTTCTACGTGGGCTGGCAATTTACGAAATCCGGCTGGCTCAAGTACACGTCCTGGGAAACGACGCTGGGCCTGTTCCGCGATGAATACCATGTGCCGCTCCTGTCGCCGGTCGTTGCTGCGGTAATGGGTACCTGCGGCGAACTGGGATTTCCGATCCTGCTGTATCTGGGGCTTTTTGGGCGCATCGGCGCACTGGGCACTTTCTTTGTCAATGCGATGGCAGTGATTTCCTACCGCCAGGTGCTGCTCAGCGAAGGGTTCGAAGCCGCGCTTGGCAGTCACGTTCTGTGGGGATTCATGCTGCTGGTGCTGATCGTCTTCGGCACCGGACGGTATTCACTCGATGCCTGGCTCGAGCACCGCGCGGGCCCACGACCCGCCTGAACGACCCCAGCGACCGATCCCTCGCGGCCGTAGCTGGCGCCGAACGGGGTCGCCAGAATTGAATTCTTGCCGGGAGGCGTATTCGACGAAGCCAACGTAACCAATGTGCCGGGGCTGGCGAACTACCAGCCAAGAGGACCCGCCCCGTGCACCCAGCTTTCTACACGCTCGACATTTCGCCCCGCGCGCCACCGACGTGAATCCGCCCACCGCACAAATTTTGCCACGCAGCTGCTTCGCCAACGTGGACGAGGCGCTGTCGCGCGAGTGGCTGGTCACGAATGGTCTCGGCGGCTACGCCGCCGGCACGCTGGCGCAGGCGAACACGCGCCGCTATCACGGTTTGCTGGTCGCCGCGCTGCGCCCACCGCTCGAGCGTACCGTGCTGGTCGCCAAGGCCGACGCCACGGCGAACTACCGCGGTGCGCGGTTTGCGCTGGGCTGCAACGAATTCACCGATGGCACGGTGGCACCGCGCGGTTGCGAATTGCTCAGCGGGTTTCGACTCGAGGGCGCGACGCCGGTGTGGACGTTCGCGCTCGCGGATGCGCTCCTCGAGCAACGCATCTGGATGACACAAGGTAGCAACACCACTTACGTACGCTACACGCTGCGCCGCGCCGGCGCCCCGTTGCAGCTTGAAATCATGCCGCTGTGCACCTATCGCGATTATCACTCACATGGCTGGGCGGGCTCGGCCCCGCAGATCGCGACCGATGCCGCTGAGTGCGTGATAACGGCCTTCCAGGGAGCGCGTTCCTATCGGCTGAATGTGGATCGTGGTGGTTTCAGCGCCGCGCCCGACTGGTACTACCGCTTTCATCATCGGCTCGAGGCCGAGCGCGGCCTGGACAGCAGCGAAGATCTGTTCCGCCCGGGTTGGTTTACCAGCCCGCTCGAACCGGGCCAATCGGTGACCATGACGCTGAGTGCCGAGACCGGTGCGGCCGAGCCGCCCGAGCCTGCACTGGTGCAAGAGACCCGGCGGCAGGCCGCCTTGCTGCGAGACTTGCCCGCCGCGGCGCCGTCGTGGGTGCGTCAGCTGACCCTGGCGGCCGATCAGTTCATCGTCGCGCGCAGCGACGTGCAGGGAACAGCGGGCGGCAAGACTGTCATTGCCGGCTACCCCTGGTTCGGCGATTGGGGTCGCGACACGATGATTGCCCTGCCGGGGCTCGCGCTTGTCACTGGCCGCCATGCCGACGCCGCCGCGATCCTGCGCACTTTCGCCGCGCATGTCGACCAGGGGATGCTGCCGAATCGCTTTCCCGACGGCAATGCGGCGCCCGAATACAACACGCTCGATGCAACGCTGTGGTACTTCCATGCGCTCGATGGCTATCTGGCCGCGACCGGCGACGCCGGATTGCTGGCCGAACTCTATCCGGTGCTGAAGGACATCATCGATTGGCACCTGCGCGGCACGCGCTACGGCATCCACGTGGATAAACGCGACGGCCTGCTGCACGCCGGCGAGCGCGGCGTGCAGCTGACCTGGATGGACGCCAAGGTCGGCGACTGGGTGGTGACACCGCGCATCGGCAAACCGGTGGAGATCAATGCCCTCTGGCACTACGCGCTGCTGCGCATGGCCGACTGGGCGACGCAACAGCGTGATCGCCGGATGAGCGCCGTCTATACGGCCGCCGCGCAGCGCGCCGCCAGTTCCTTCGCAGCCGCATTCTGGAGCGCCAACGACGGCCATCTGTACGATGTCGTTGACGGGCCCGACGGCAACGACGCCGCGCTGCGCCCCAATCAGATCTTCGCGGTATCGCTCGGCACGGAGCTGCTCGGCAGCGAGCAGCAGCGGGCCGTCGTCGACAGCTGCGCGCGTTCATTGCTGACGCCGCTCGGTCTGCGCTCACTCGCGCCGGGCGACGCCGCCTACGCACCGCGCTACCAGGGCGGGCCGCTGCAGCGCGACGGCAGCTACCATCAGGGCACGGTGTGGAGCTGGTTGCTCGGGCCCTTCGCGCTGGCCCACCAGCGCGTCTACGGCGACGCCGATTACGCGCTGGAACTGCTGGCGGGCATCGCCCCGCACCTGCAGGACGCCTGTGTCGGTTCGATCAGCGAAATCTTCGACGGCGACGCACCGCACGCCGCGCGCGGCTGCTTCGCGCAGGGCTGGAGCGTCGCCGAAGTGCTGCGCGCCTGGCACCTGCTGCAGGCGCCGCGCGCTGGGAAGGCAACAACAAAGGTGATACATGGCTGAAAGAACCGCTGAGCAACTACGCCTCGACGCCTGCGGCGCCAACTTCGCCGACTGGAAGCAATGGGGTCCGTACCTGTCCGAGCGCCAGTGGGGCACGGTGCGCGAGGACTACAGCACGCACGGCACCGCCTGGGACTACCTGCCGCACGATCACGCGCGCAGCCGGGCCTATCGCTGGGGCGAGGACGGCATCGCCGGCTTCTCCGATGCGCAGCAGCGGCTGTGCCTGTCGCTGGCGCTGTGGAACACGCGCGATCCGATCCTCAAGGAGCGGCTGTTCGGCCTGACCAACGCGGAGGGCAATCACGGCGAGGACGTCAAGGAACTCTACTATTACCTCGACGCGACGCCGACACACTCATACCTGAAGATGCTCTATAAATACCCGCAGCGCGAATTCCCCTATGCGGAACTGGTGGCTGAGAACCGCCGCCGCGGCATCGGTGCGCCTGAGTTCGAGCTCATCGACAGCAGCGCGTTCGCCGACGACCGCTACTTCGATGTCTGCGTCGAATACGCGCAGGCCGAACCCGGCGACGTGCTGATGCGCATCACCGTACACAACCACGGCCCGGAGGCGGCACCGCTCCACGTGCTGCCGCAGCTGGGGTTCCGCAATACCTGGAGCTGGCGGCCGGACGGGCAGCGCCCGCTGCTGCAGATGGCGCAGCACCTCGCGGTGCAGGCCGATCACCCTGAACTTGGTACGTACTATCTGTACGCCGACGGCGCGCCCTCGACCACGCTGTTCTGCGACAACGAATCGAACCCGGCACGGCTCTGGGGCGATCAGGCGCGCAGCGGCTATTGGAAGGATGGCATCAACGATCGCGTCGTGAATGGCGCCACCGGCACCGTCAATCCCGCCAGGACCGGCACCCGCGCCGCCGTGTGGTACCAGACCATGGTGCCCGCCCACGGCAGCACCACCTTCCGCCTGCGCCTCACGCAGCGCGCCCTGGACACGGCCTTCGGGGACTTCGATGCGCTGTGCACCCGACGCATTCGTGAAGCGGACGAGTTCTACGCGCAACTCCAGCACGGCATCGACAGCGTCGATGCCCGCCACGTACAGCGCCAGGCCTTCGCCGGCATGATCTGGAGCAAACAGTTCTTCTATTACGACGTGCCGCAATGGCTCGACGGCGACCCGGGCCAGCCGCCGCCGGAAGGGGACCGCCGTCACGGCCGCAACCGCGACTGGCGGCATCTCAACAACGCCGACATCATCTCGATGCCGGACAAATGGGAATACCCCTGGTACGCGGCCTGGGATCTGGCTTTCCACTGCCTGCCGCTCGCGCACCTTGATCCACAGTTCGCCAAGGAGCAGCTCGTGCTGCTCACCCGTGAGTGGTACATGCACCCCAACGGGCAGATGCCGGCCTACGAGTGGGCCTTCGGCGACGTGAATCCGCCGGTGCACGCCTGGGCCGCATGGCGCGTCTACCAGATCGACCGCAAGCAGGCGGGCGGCAAGGGCGACCTCGAGTTCCTCGAACGCATTCTCCACAAGCTGATGCTTAATTTCACCTGGTGGGTGAACCGCAAGGACGCCGAGGGGCTCAACGTGTTCCAGGGCGGCTTTCTCGGGCTCGACAACATCGGCGTGTTCGACCGCAGCGCCCAGCTCCCGACCGGTGGGCACATCGACCAGGCCGACGGCACCAGCTGGATGGCCATGTACGCGCTCAACCTGATGCGCATCGCACTCGAACTGGCGCAGCACAACCACGTCTACGAGGACATCGCCACCAAGTTCTTCGAGCACTTCCTGCACATTGCCGAAGCGATGAGCAACATCGGCGATGAGGGCATTGGCCTGTGGGACGAGCAGGACAAATTCTTCTACGACGTGTTGCACCTGCCCGATGGCGCCAAGGTACCGCTCAAGGTGCGCTCGATGGTGGGGCTTATCCCGCTGTTCGCGGTCGAGACGCTCGAGCCCGAGCTGCTCGAGCGCGTGCCGGACTTCAAGCGTCGCCTGGAATGGTACCTGACCCACCGGCCCGAGCTCGCCGCGCTCGTCTCGCACTGGAGCGAGGAAGGTGGCGGCAAGCGCCGGTTGCTCTCGCTCCTGCGCGGCCACCGCATGAAGCGGCTCCTCGCCCGCATGCTCGACGAGACCGAGTTTCTCTCACCCTACGGCGTGCGCGCGCTCTCGCGCGTGCACGCGGACCGGCCCTACTCCTATCACGTCGATGGCATGGACCTGCGCGTCACCTACCAGCCGGCGGAATCCGATTCCGGCCTGTTCGGCGGCAATTCCAACTGGCGCGGGCCCGTCTGGTTCCCGGTCAACTTCCTGCTGATCGAATCGCTGCAGAAATTCCATCATTACTACGGTGATGAGTTCCGCATCGAGTGCCCGGCCGGCTCGGGCACCTTCATGACGATCGAACAGGCGGCCAACGAACTGGCCGCGCGCCTGACGCGCATCTTTCTCAAGGACGAGAACGGCGTGCGCGCCGTCTACGCGCAGCATCCGCGCCTGCAAAGCGACCCGCACTTCCGCGACCACGTGCTGTTCTACGAATACTTCCACGGCGACAGCGGCCGCGGCGTCGGCGCCTCGCACCAGACCGGCTGGACCGGGCTGGTCGCCAAGCTCCTGATGCCGCGCTACCGCGCAGCGCAGTGCGAACCGCCCGAGGACGACCCCATCGAGCCGGCGCGCCTTGCGGCAGCCGACCCCGCCCCCATTGGAACTATCGACTAGAGAGGCCAGAGCATGGATACCCCGACCCGCTACGATCACTTGCCCACGCCCGTGATGCCCAAATGCCCGCCGCAGAAACTGCTGCTCGGGCAGAAAGCCATCGTCACCGGAGCCAGCTCCGGCATTGGCCGGGCGGTGGCGGTGGCGCTGGCCGAGGCCGGCGCCGACGTGGTGGTCAACTACGCCGCCGGCGAGGGCAAGGCACTCGCTGTGGTCGATGAAATCCGCGCCATGGGCGCGAAGGCGCTGGCGGTGCGGGCCGACGTCGCCGATGAGATCCAGGTGCTTGACCTGTTCAACCGCACGGTCGATACCTTCGGCACGGTGGACATCCTGGTCAACAACGCCGGTCTCCAGCAGGACGCGGCGTTTCACGACATGACCCTCGCGCAATGGAACCGCGTGATCGGCGTCAACCTCACCGGCCAGTTTCTCTGTTCTCGCGAAGCGGTGCGCGAATTCCGCCGCCGCGGCGTGCGACCCGAGGTGTCATGCTCGGCCGGCAAGATCCTGTGCATCAGCTCGGTGCACGAAGTCATACCCTGGGCCGGCCACGTCAATTACGCGGCCTCCAAAGGCGGGGTGATGCTCATGATGAAGAGCATCGCGCAGGAAGTGGCGCCGTACCGGATCCGCGTCAATTCGATCTGCCCGGGTGCCATCCGCACGCCGATCAACATGGAGGCCTGGGATACGCCGGCCGCCTACAACGCGTTAATGAAGCTGATTCCCTACAAGCGCATCGGCGAGGCCGACGAGATCGGGCGCGCGGCCGTGTGGCTCGCTTCCGACTACGCCGACTACGTGCATGGCATCAGCCTGTTCGTCGACGGCGGCATGACGCTCTACCCCGGTTTCGAAACCGGGGGTTGAGATGGCGCCGGCCCAAGGCAGCAGCTGGCAGAGGCTCGCCGATCACTTGCCCGAATACCTCATCGAGGCCTTCTGCCTCGGCGTATTCATGGTGTCGGCGGGCCTGGTGACGACGGTGATGGAGTATCCGGGCTCGCGCCTGCACACCGCACTGGCCAACGGCGACGCGCGCCGTGTGCTCACCGGCGTGGCCATGGGCCTGACGGCCATCGCGCTCATCTATTCGCCGTGGGGCAAGCGCTCGGGGGCGCACATGAACCCGGCCGTCACGCTCGGATTCCTGCGACTCGGCAAGATCGCGCGACTCGATGCGATCGCCTACATCGCGATGCAATTCGCCGGTGGCCTCGTAGGTGTGCTGCTGGTGCGCCGCCTGGCCGGTGCGGCCTTCACGGCCCCGCCCGTCAATTGGGTGGCGACGGTTCCGGGCAGCTACGGTCTGCCGCTCGCGTTTGCCGCCGAGGTGGTCATTTCGGCGCTCATGATGTGGATGGTGCTCAATGTGTCGGGCTCGGCGCGCTTCGCCCGCTATACTGGTGTCTGCGCGGGCGTGCTGGTCGCCGCATACATAGGCATTGAAGGCCCCGTTTCCGGCATGAGCATGAATCCGGCGCGCTCCTTTGCATCCGCCGCACCGGCCGGCATGTGGCACGCGTTGTGGATTTATTTCGCCGCGCCATTGGCGGGCATGCTGGCCGCGGCCGAACTGCAGCTGCGCCTGGCGAGACGCCGCCCGTGCGCCAAGCTCGTGCACACGCCCGAACAGCGCTGCATACACTGTGGACACCAACCCGGATGAGCGACGCCGCGCACGATGCCATTGTCATCGGCTCTGGCGCTGGCGGCGCCGCCGCTGCCTATCAACTCGTACGCAGCGGCCTGCGCGTGCTGCTGCTCGAGAAGGGCACGGCATTGCCGCGCGATGGCAGCACGCTCGATGTCGAGCGGGTCGTGCGGCGCGGCGAGTTCCTGGCGCGCGAAGCCTGGATCGACGGTCTGGGAAGGACCGTCGTGCCCGAAGAGCATTTCAACATCGGCGGCAAGACCAAGTGGTACGGCGCGGCGCTGCTGCGTTTCAGTGAGCCGGAATTTACCGCCGAGGCGTCTTTCGGCTGCCGTGGCTGGCCACTGCAATACCGCGATCTCGAGCCCTACTACCAGCAGGCCGAAACCCTGCTGGGGGTACGGCAGATCGAGGTTGAGCCTGATCTAAAACGAATCATGGCCCGCCTGACGGGGGCAGACCGCCCCTGGCAGGTCGCGCCGATGCCGATGGGCCTGGCGGCTGAGATCGGCGCCAACCGCCAGGAAGCAGCACACTTCGACGGCTTTGCATCAGTGGCTGGCCTGAAGGGTGAAGCCGAACAATCGTTCCTGGCGCCGATCGCGCACGATCCGAAGCTGACGCTGATCAGTGGCGCCGAGGTCACGGAGCTGCTGGGATCGCCCGGCGACCCGACCCGTATCAACGGCGTGCGGCTTGGCGACCGCCGCGAGTTCTTCGCACCGCGCGTACTCGTGGCAGCCGGCGCGATGCATTCGCCGCGCCTGCTGCAGCGCTACCTGCAGGCCAGCGGCCTGATGAGCTCACTGCCGGCGGCCTCGCAGGTCGGGCGCAACCTGAAACTTCATGTGCTCACGGCCATGGTGGCCTTTGCACCGCGCCGCATGAGCGATCTGATCCGCAAGACCGCGTTGCTCACGCATGAGCGCTATCCCCACTCGAGCGTGCAGCCGCTCGGGTTCGACGCCGAGCTGATCGCAACGCTGTTGCCGGGGTTCCTGCCGCGTCTCCTGACCCGTGCCATGAGCGAGCGCGCCTACGGATTTTTTCTGCAGACCGAAGACGGTTCGGACCGGCGCAATGCCGTGAGCGAGCACACCGCCAGCGGCACGCTCACGCGTATCATGGACTACGACCGGCGCCGGCTCCCTGACAGCGAGCGCGAGCACCGCCAGTTCGCCCGCGCCCTGCAGCTCGACCTGCTGCGCGCGGGGATGCTGGCCTTTACCAAGCGCATTGGCCTCGCCGGCACCGCCCACGTCTGCGGCACGCTCGCCTGCGGCGCCGACCCCACCGACTCGGTGGTCGACGCGCAGGGTGCCGTGCACGGCATGCGTGGTCTGTACGTGGTCGACGGCAGCGTGCTGCCGCGCAGCAGCCGCGTGAATCCCTCGCTGACGATCTACGCCTGGGCGTTGCGCGCCACTGCGCTCATGGTCCGTGACCCGCACAACGCAGAAGCCGACCTCACCGTGGAGCAAGCCGGATGAAACATGCCGCCACATTGATCCGCACCGCTCACGCATCGCAGGCGCAGGCCTGGCGCCGTTTCTGGCTGTGCCTGTGCCTGGGCGCAGCGGCGGCCGGGAGTGCGCTCGCGGCCCAGGTCAGTGCCGTCGATTCCATCGCTGTCAATGTCAGCGACCTGTCCCGCTCGGTCGCCTTTTACCGCGAGGTACTCGGCTTCACGCCGGTGTCGGAACACGAGGTGGCCGGCGACGCCTACGAGCAACTGTACGGTGTGTTCGGGTTGCGCGTGCGCAGCGCCCGCCTGCGGCTGGGCGACGAGGCCATCGAGCTCATGCAATTTCTCACACCGCGCGGCCGCCCGATGCCGGTGGACTCCCGCAGCAACGACCGCTGGTTCCAGCACGTGGCGATCATCGTCAGCGACATGGACAAGGCCTACGCGCGGCTGCGGGAGAACAAGGTCGAACAGGCTTCCACGGCCCCGCAACGCCTGCCGGACTGGAACCCCAATGCCGGCGGCATCGAGGCGTATTATTTTCGCGATCCGGACGGTAATTTTCTGGAGATCCTGCAATTCCCGCCGGGCAAGGGCGCGGCCAAGTGGCAGCGGCGCGACGGCACCTTGTTCTTAGGCGTCGATCACACCGCGATCGTGGTGGCGAACACCGATGCCAGCCTCGCCTTCTATCGCGACGAGCTCGGCCTGCGCGTGGCCGGGAGCAGCGAGAACTATGGCACCGAACAGGAGCACCTGAACAATGTCTTCGGCGCACGAGTGCGCATCACGGCGCTGCGCGCCGCGCAGGGCCCGGGCGTCGAACTGCTCGAATACCTGGCGCCGCTCGGCGGCCGACCGATCCCCGGTGACACCCAGGCCAACGACCGCTGGTACTGGCAGATCAACATGCGCAGCCCCGAACCCGCGGCGCTGGCCAATGCGGCGCGCCAGGCCCGCTCGCCGCTCATTTCCGGCGGTCTGGTTTCCCTGCCGGATGACACCCTGGGCTTCACCGAGGCGCTGCTGGTACGCGACCCCGATGGCCACGCCAGCCTGATTGCGGGCGATCACTGACATGAAACTGCAAGCGGCCATGACGCGGACGCTGGGCATCTACCGCACACTCACGGATTTCACCTATCGCGTCCTGCGTGGCATCGTCTGGCCGAAAGTCGACCTGGGCATTCGGCTCTGGCTGGCCAAGATATTCGTGGTCTCGGGCGTCGTGAAGATCACTTCCTGGCAGACGGCACTTTACCTGGCGACCAGCGAGTATCCGGTCAGCTGGATGAGTCCGGCGAGCGCGGCCTATCTCGGTGTGTCGATCGAACTGCTCGGCGGCGTGCTGCTGGCGCTCGGCCTGCTCACGCGCTACGCGGCCGTACCCATGCTGGTGTTGTCGCTGGTCATCCAGTTCGCCTACCTGCCTTTCGACCACCAGCTGTTCTGGGCTGCCCTGTTTGGCTGGTACGCCGTGTATGGCGCCGGGCCCTTGTCGATCGACCACCTGCTCCGCCGCGGCCTGGCCGACAGCGCCCTGCCACTCGTTCCCCGCATCGTGCGCGCGTCCCAATGGGTGCGCGCCACGGTCGGCCCGCTATACCTGTCAGCGCTGCGAGTGTTCATCGCCGCGACGCTGCTGGTCCGGGGCCTGGGCACGCAGGCAGAGCGCGACGCACTGGCGACGTACTTGCCCGTGCATACCGCCGATCCGCTTCCGTGGGCTCTGGCGGCGTCGAGCGGGGTGGCACTGCTCGCCGGGCTCGCCACGCGCTATGTCGCAGCGCTTCTGCTGCTCGGCCTTTCGGCTGGCGCGATGATGAACGCCACCTTGATCGACCAGGCCTACCTGCTGACGGTGCTGCTGATGCTGTTGATCCACGGCGCCGGGCGCGTGTCGATCGATGCCTGGATCGAAGCCGTGCTGCGCCGGATCATTCCCGGGCTCGACGGTCGCCCGGGCTTCGCGCTTGAGGGTCTGCCGCGCATCGTCATCGTCGGCGCCGGGTTCGGCGGCATCGCCTGCGCGGCCGCGCTGCGCCGCGTGCGCGCCTCGATCACGATCATCGATCGCGCCAACCACCACCTGTTCCAGCCGCTCCTGTACCAGGTGGCCACCGCGGCGCTTTCCCCCGGCGACATCGCCTCTCCCGTGCGTCCCCTGTTCCGTGACGCGTTCAACGTCCGCGTGCTGCTCGGCGCGGTCACGGCAATCGACACCGGCGCGCAGCGGGTCCAGGTGGGCGACAAGCAGATTCCGTACGACTACCTGGTGCTGGCGACCGGCGCGGCGCACAGCTATTTCGGCAAAGACCAGTGGGCGCCGTTCGCTCCCGGCCTCAAGCGCATCGAAGACGCGACCGAGATCCGCCGCCGCATCCTCATCGCGTTCGAACGTGCGGAAGCGAGCGATGACGCCGCGGAGCGCGCGGCGCTCCTCACTTTCCTCGTGGTCGGCGGCGGACCCACCGGCGTTGAGCTCGCCGGCGCGATCGCCGAGTTGGCGCGCTTTGGCATGGACAAGGAATTTCGCAACTTCGATCCGGCCACGGCCCGGGTGATCCTGGTGCAATCGGCACCGCGCCTGCTGCCGGCGTTCCCCGAGTCACTGGCGCAGCACGCGCAGCGTTCACTCGAGAGGCTCGGCGTGGAAGTCGCGCTCGGCAGCCGGGTCGAACACATCGACGCCGCCGGCGTCGCGGTCAGTGGCAAGCGGATTCCGGCCCGCACTGTGCTGTGGGCGGCGGGGGTGATGGCCTCGCCGGCAGCCAGGTGGCTGCAGGCGGCGGCCGACGGTTCGGGGCGCATCAAGGTCGGGCCCGACCTCGGCGTGCCCGGCCAGCCGCGCGTCTATGCGATCGGCGACACGGCCGCGAGCAATGCCTGGCAAGGCCAGAGCGTGCCCGGGCTGGCGCCAGCCGCCAAGCAGGGCGGAGTGTACGTCGCCGCGGCCATCCGTTCGGCCATCGAGAAGAGCAAACCGCCGGAACCCTTCAGGTACCAGCATCTGGGGAGCCTCGCGACCATTGGCCGCAAGGCGGCCGTCGCTGACTTCGGCCTGATCAAGCTTTGGGGAGCGCCTGCCTGGTGGCTGTGGGGCCTGGTCCACGTCGGATTCCTGGTCGGCCTGAGGAATCGCGTGTCCACGATGCTCAACTGGTTCTGGGCCTACTTGACCTACGGCGGCGGCATCCGCCTGATCACGGGAAACGACACTCCCCCCGCGAGCCTGATCGCACAGGGACCAGTCACTTGATGCGCTAGGCCGGCGGCGCCCGCCGGAGCCCGCCCAAGCCTATGGTATATTGCGCGCCGCCACGCTCCCGCCCTGATCAAGGGGCTTAGCAGCGGACCTAAATAATTCAGAACTCGTTGATTTCCGGAGGTTTTCCATGGATGCCGCTAACTGGCTTTGGCTCGCTGTAGTCGCTGGGCTTCTGGCCGTCGTTTACGGCGTGCTTTCGATGATCTCAATCTTGCGTCTCGATGCCGGCAACGCCCGGATGCAGGAAATCGCGGCGGCCATCCAGGCCGGAGCCAAGGCCTACCTCAACCGCCAGTACACCACCATCGCCATCGTCGGCGTCGTGCTGTTCGCGGTGCTCGGACTGGCGCTGAACTGGGTGACGGCAGGC
>JAYUZI010000005.1:0-4575 GCA_043751915.1 Gammaproteobacteria bacterium
CAGCAAAGGCCGAGCTGCACTCAGCCATCGAGGCGCGCCGTGCGACGCTCGAGCAGGCGGCCGTCGCGCACGAGCTGGAATCGGGCCGGATCGATGTCACGCTGCCCGGGCGCGGCGAGGCCACCGGTGGCCTGCATCCGATCACGCGCTTGCGCCTGCGCATCGAGGAGTTGTTCCGTAACGCCGGCTACGAGGTCGCCGAAGGGCCCGAGGTGGAAGACGAGTTCCACAATTTCGAGGCGTTGAACATCCCTGCCGACCATCCGGCGCGGGCGATGCACGATACCTTCTACCTGGAAGACGGCCTGCTGCTGCGTACGCACACCTCGCCGGTGCAGATCCGCGCCATGCTGAGCCGCAAGCCACCGCTGGCGCTGATCGCCCCCGGGCGGGTGTACCGGTGTGATTCGGATGTGAGCCACTCGCCGATGTTCCACCAGGTCGAAGGGCTCCTGGTCGACACCGACGTCAGTTTCGGGAACCTCAAGGCCGTGCTGCACCAGTTCATGGAGGCGCTGTTCGAGCGCCCACTGGCGATGCGTCTGCGGCCCTCCTATTTCCCGTTCACCGAACCCTCGGCTGAAGTCGACATCTCCTGCGTGCTGTGCGACGGGCAGGGATGCCGGGTCTGCAAGCAGACCGGCTGGCTCGAGGTCGCCGGCTGCGGGATGGTGCATCCGAATGTGTTCAAGGCCTGTGGTATCGACAGCGAACGCTACACAGGTTTCGCTTTCGGCTTCGGGATCGAGCGCCTGGCGATGCTGCGCTATGGGGTTAACGACCTGCGGCTCTTCTACGACAACGACCTGCGCTTTCTCGCGCAGTTCGCCCGGGGTTAGCCGTGAAATTGCCGATTTCCTGGCTGCGCGCGTGGGTCGACGTGCCCTGGAGCGATCGCGAACTTGCCGATCGCCTGACGATGCTGGGGTTCGAAGTGGAATCCTTCAGCCCCGTGGCACCACCGTTCACCGGTGTGGTGGTCGCCGAAATCCGCAGCGCAGAACCGCATCCGCAGGCCGACAAGCTGCGTGTGTGCAAGGTCCTGGCGGGCGGAGCGGAATTGCAAATTGTCTGCGGCGCCGCCAACGCGCGCGCCGGATTGCGCACCGCGCTAGCCATCGTGGGCGCGCAGTTGCCGGGCGATCTGCATATCAAAGCCGCGAAACTCCGCGGCGCGGAATCGCAGGGCATGCTGTGCTCGGTGCGCGAACTGGGACTCGGCGATGCGGGCGAGGGCATCATTGAACTCGCCGTCGATGCGCCCGTAGGCACGACGTTGCGTGATTACCTGCGGCTCGATGAGTCACTGATCGAGATCGCCGTGACGCCCAACCGTGGCGATGCCATGTCGGTGCTCGGCATCGCGCGCGAGCTGGCCGCGGCCAGCGGCGCGGCCCTCCGCAGCGTGCCCGACCCGGCCATGCCCGCTGTGGCCGCGGCCAGCGGCGAGCGTTTTCCGGTGCGGCTGGAGCCCGGCGCCGGCTGCGCACGGCTCGCGAGCCGCATCATCCGCGGGGTGGACAATCGCCGTTCCGTCCCGCAGTGGCTCCGCGAGCGCCTCGAGCGCTCGGGACAGCGCTCCATCAGCCCGGTGGTTGATGTCACAAACTACGTGCTGCTGGAACTCGGCCAGCCGATGCACGCCTACGACCTGGGCCGGCTGAAGCCCGGCCTGCACGCACGCCGCGCCGCGCCGGGCGAGAAACTCACGCTCCTCGACGGGAGTGAGGTGACGCTTGCGGCCGATGTGCTGGTCATCGCCGATGGCGCTGGCCCCGTGGGGATGGGTGGCATCATGGGATCTGCTGGCAGTGCCATTGGCGATGGCACGACCGATCTGCTACTCGAGGCCGCGTGGTTCGATCCGCGCGTCGTGGCGGGGCGTGCTCGTCGCCATGGCCTGCTCACCGACGCCAGCCAGCGTTTCGAGCGCGGCGTGGATCCGGCCGGCCAGGAACGGGCGATCGAACGCGCGACGGCGCTGATCTGCGCCATCGCCGGCGGCAAGGCGGGTCCCGCGAGCCTGGAAGAACTGCGCAATGAGCTGCCGGTGCGAGCGGCCGTGGAACTGCGTGCCTCGCAGATTGCCCGGCTGCTCGGCAACGCGATACCCGAGGCAGAAGTTGCTGCACGCCTGCGCGCGCTGGGTATGGGCGTAGACGCCGCCGGGCCCGGCCGCTGGCGGGTCACGCCGCCGTCCTGGCGTTTCGATATTGCCATCGAAGCCGACCTGATCGAGGAACTCGCACGCTGCGGTGGACTTGACGCCATTGCGGAAGCCGCCCCGGTGGGCGCCCGGATCATCGCCGGGAGCAGTGAAGCGCGCAGCAGCGAGGCGAGCGTGCTGCAGCTGCTCGCCGCGCGCGGCTACAGCGAAGCAGTGACTTTCGGGTTCACGGATCCCGAACTGCAGCGCAAGATCTGCGGTGAGACCGAACCCGTGCGGCTTCGCAACCCCATCGCCAGCAATCTCGCGGTGCTGCGCGCCTCGCTGTGGCCCGGTCTCCTGACCGCCGCCCGGGAGAACCTGCGGCGCCAGCGCGAACGAATCCGGCTGATCGAGATCGCGACGCAATTTCACCGCGGCGCCGACGGGCGCATACGCGAGCAGCGGATGATTGCCGGCATCGTTGCGGGAAGCCGCCTGCCGGAGCAGTGGGGCAGCGTGCGTGAACCGGGTGACTTCCATGATCTCAAGGGCGACGTCACGGCGCTGCTGGCGCTTACCGGCCGATCAGAGCAGCATCAATTTAATTCGGGGGCAACGCATTCGTGCCTGCATCCGGGACGCTCCGCGCAAATCGTGCGCGATAGCAGCGTGATCGGGCAGCTGGGCGAACTGCACCCGGCGCTGGTCCAGCAGCTTGATTTTACATATGCGCCGCTCCTGTTCGAACTGGACTACCTGGCGGCCACGAGCAACGCCGCGGTGCACTTTGCGCCGGTATCGAGTTTCCCGCAGATCCGCCGCGATATTTCTTTTACGGTCGCGGCTGATGAGACTTTTGGACGTATTGCGGAACGTGTTAGTGTTGCCGCCTCAACCGGGCTGCGCGAACTAAGAATTTTCGACATCTACCAGGGGAAGGGTGTAGAAAAAGGTCGAAAAAGCGTTGCTTTGGGGTTGATTTTGCAGGATTTATCTCGCACTCTTACAGACGCGGACGCCGATGGGGTAGTCGCCGCAGTGTGCGCGGAATTGCGCTCGAGCTTGGACGCAAGAATAAGAGAATAGGACGATGGCTCTCACCAAAGCAGAAATGGCCGAAGCGCTTTTCAACCAACTCGGTCTGAACAAGCGTGAGGCGCGGGAACTCGTCGATCTGTTTTTCGAGGAAATTCGCGGCGCTCTTGCCACCGGCGAACAGGTTAAGCTCTCGGGCTTCGGCAACTTCGACCTGCGCGATAAGAACCAGCGCCCGGGCCGCAATCCGAAAACCGGCGAAGAGATTCCCATCAGCGCGCGGCGCGTTGTCACTTTCCGGCCGGGGCAGAAGCTCAAGGCACGGGTCGAGGCCTATGCTGGAAGCAAAGAACAATAACGAATTGCCGGCGATCCCCGGCAAGCGTTATTTCACGATCGGCGAAGTCAGCGAGCTTTGCGGCGTGAAACCGCACGTGCTGCGTTACTGGGAACAGGAATTTCCGCAACTCAAGCCGGTCAAGCGCCGCGGCAACCGCCGTTACTACCAGCGCCAGGATGTGATCATCATCCGCCAGATCCGCAGCCTCCTGTACGAACAGGGCTTCACGATCGGCGGCGCGCGCAACAAGCTCGGCGGCGATGAAGCGCGCACCGATATCAGCCAAAGCCAGCAGATTGTGCGTCAGGTGCGCCTGGAACTCGAAGAAGTGCTGCGGATCCTGCGCCGCTGACCTATCATCCACGGTTACGGTCGGGGCGTGGCGCAGCCTGGTAGCGCACTTGCATGGGGTGCAAGGGGTCGGAGGTTCAAATCCTCTCGCCCCGACCAATTCGATTCAACGCTCGGAACGTTCGTACACGATGTCGAAATAGCTGCCGCCGGCCTGTCGCCCGGCAAATTGAGTCCGCTGGATCTCGCGGAAGCCAAACCCGGCGAGATAAGCGCTGAGGTCGCTGACGAGGCAACAACCCGCGTACGCCTCGAAATCCGGCGCCTCTGTCTTGATGTAGCGAAATTTCGCCAGCAGATTTTCCGCACCCTTGAGAACCAGCAATTCCGATCCCTGGGTATCCATCACCAGCGCCTGATAATCGTGCATCTCGATGCGTTCTCGCACAATCATCGCGCTGAGCGTCGCGCTGGTCAGCGTGATCGACTTGATGTAGTGAATATCCGGCCAGATGTCTTTATGCAGCGCCATGTCGAGAATGGATGATGACGCACCGCCATTGTTTGCGATCTTCAATTCATGGCTCTGCCCTTCCCGATCGGTCAGCAGGTAGCGGTAGGCTCGCTGGCGGGGAAACTTGCGGATGTTCTCCTGGAGGCTGGCAAAGACTTCAGGGATCGGCTCGACCCAAACCACGGATAAGCCATGGCGGTCATATTTCTTGCGCTCCTGGCCGCTGTTGGCACCGACGTGGATGAC
>JAYUZI010000006.1:0-2726 GCA_043751915.1 Gammaproteobacteria bacterium
TACCGATTTCAACGGTGCGAATTTCCCATGCTCGTCATTCGCTTTGAAGCAGTACTACGCGTAAAGATTTAGGTAGTTTTCGCAGTGCCGATCGCCTGACTGTGCAGGTAAAGTGGCCGGCGAGGGCAGGGAACCGAGCATGACGAAATGAAGTGGCCGCGCTACAACCGCAAAGGGGAGATCGCACTCATGGCAACTTGCAGATCGGTCGCGTTGGCAATACCGGCGGTAGTCGCACTGGTCGTCTTTGGTCGGGCGGGAGGCGCCTGGGCCGCCGACGTTGCGACGCTGGCCGAGACCTGCACCAATTGCCACGACAAAGACGGCGCCAGCCGGGTGCCGGAAGTTCCGATCATCGGGGGTTATTCCGCGCCATACCTCATTGACATATTGACTGCCTATAAGAACCGGGCACGCCCTTGTCCCGAGACCAAGTATCGTGCCGGAACCAGGAAGGGGGCGACGACCGACATGTGCAAGACCGCCGCGGACATGAGTTCGGGGGACCTCAAGCTGGTAGCCGGGTATTTCGCCAGCAAGAAGTTCGTCCGCGCTGCCCAGGACGTTGACCCGGCGCTCGCACAGAAGGGCAAGAGTATTCACGAGCTCAATTGTGAAAAATGCCATTCTGACGGTGGCAGCGTCGCCAGCGACGATGCTGGCATCCTGGCCGGTCAGTGGATGCCCTACCTCAAGGAACAGCTCAAGGACTTCAGCGCCGGAAAACGTCCGATGGGCAAGAAGATGAAGCCGAAGATCGAAAAGCTGAAGGAAGGAGATTTCGACACACTGGCCAATTACTACGGCAGTTTCAAATAGGTTTGATAGCTGAGACCGGCGGCGGCGTAAGTGCCAGTGCCGGTACGGAACTTCTGACAGGAATTGCGCATGACTGATTCCACTGGAACAGACGCAGGTGCGGAAACTAAGCGGTCACGACTCTGGCGCAGGCCCCGGGCACGCTGGCTGCTGGGAATTCCGATCGGTGGCTTCCTGCTGCTGGCAGTTGGCCTGGGGCTCTCGTCCGGTTTTGCTGCCGCCGTGCATTACACCGGCACATTGGAATTCTGCACGTCCTGTCACGAGATGCGGGACAACATGTACGGCGAGTACCAGCAAAGCCCACACTATAAGAACGTCGCCGGCGTGCGTGCAGTCTGCTCCGATTGCCACGTGCCCCACGAATTCTTCCCGAAGATGAGGGCCAAATTTCTGGCCACGCTTAATGAGATACCCAAATGGGCCATGGGCACGGTCAACACCAAGGAGAAAGTCACCGCGGTCCGGCTCGAGATGGCGGAGCACGTCTGGAAGCAAATGAAGGCGACCAATTCCAGGGAATGCCGCAATTGTCACTCGATCGAGGCAATGGATTTGTCAGCGCAGGATCCATCTGCGGCCAAGAAACACATCAGGGAACGCATGCTGGCGCGCGGCGAGACCTGTATCGACTGCCACAAGGGCATCGGCCACGGCCTGCCGCCGGGCTACGAGTAGCGGCCCGGGCTCAATCCTCGCGCGCTATTTCGCCGGCGATTTTTCAGCCCTCATGCGCTGGTGCACAGCTTGCATCCGGCGCATCATGTCGGCCATTTCGGCGTTACCCCGGGGTTTGGGTCGGTGCGACGCTTATCGTGTTGCCGCGCCCTGGACGACGCTCGCGGACAACAGACATGCGAGTCCGGTAACACTCGTTGCCTGAGAAAACTGGCGCATGGGATACTCCCGCCGCAGGGCATCAACTCTAATTCGAATCGGGCGCTAGGCCATCGGGAAGTGAAATTCATCAGGGGAACCCGCAGCAGACGCCTGTCAGGGGCGGAGAGCCTGGCGCCCGATCAGGGCATCTACCTATGGTCAGCGGCGGCGAACCCGGCTTGAATCAAGCGCATCAAGGGTGGCAAGGGGTTCATGAGTATGCAACTCGTCCAGGACTCACCCGCATCGACCGTATCGACGCGCCAGAGTGCGGGCCCCGGCCGGCGCCTGGCCGAGCGGCTGTTGGCCGCGCTCGGCAATCCGCCCGTGCGCCTGCTGCTCTGGAGCGGCGAGGCGGTAACGACCGCGCGCGAGTCGCCCGTGGTCACGCTGCGGATTGCCGATCGTGCGACGCTCCTGCGACTCCTGTTCGATCCAGACATGCAGTTCGGCGAAGCGTTCGCCGACGGTCGCATCGAGTGCGTCGAGGGCGACCTGGTGCGCGGGCTCGAGGCCGCGTTCAGAAGGTCGGCGCTGGGCCCTGATGCCTACGGCCTGGCCAAGCGCTGGGCGCGGGTGCGTACCCTCCTGCGGCGTAATACGCTGAGCGGCTCGCGCCGCAACATCCACGCCCACTACGATTTGGGCAATGATTTCTATCGCCTCTGGCTTTACCCGACGATGGCCTACACCTGCGCGTATTTCGCGAGTGAGACCCAGACGCTCCACGAGGCCCAGATCGCCAAGATGGATCACGTCTGCCGCAAGCTCCGGCTCCGGGCGGGAGATGAGGTCGTCGAAGCCGGTTGCGGCTGGGGCGGCCTGGCGCTGCATATGGCCGGGCAGTACGGCGCGAAAGTGCGTGCCTTCAATATTTCCGCCGAGCAGATTGACTATGCGCGCGACAGCGCCGTGCGGGCGGGCTTGCAAGGGCAGGTCGAGTTCATCCACGATGACTACCGCAATATGGCCGGCAGCGCCGATGTGTTCGCCTCGATTGGCATGCTGGAGCACGTGGGTGTCGGGAA
>JAYUZI010000007.1:0-3726 GCA_043751915.1 Gammaproteobacteria bacterium
TGATGGCGAAGACCGGCACGCCCGCCACCGCAATGGCCGCCGCCGCGTGGTCCTGCGTCGAATAGATGTTGCAGGAAGCCCAGCGCACTTTTGCGCCCAGCGCCAGCAGCGTCTCGATCAGCACCGCGGTCTGGATGGTCATGTGCAGCGAGCCGGTGATGCGAGCGCCCTTAAGGGGTTGCGCCTTGCCATATTCACGCCGCGTCGCCATCAGGCCGGGCATCTCGGTCTCGGCGATGGCGATTTCCTTGCGGCCCCAGTCGGCGAGCTTGAGGTCGGCGACGCGGAAGTCGCGGTTCTCGGTAATGGGTCTGATTGCAGCGGTCATGGCGTCTCCAACTATTGTTTCTGTATAAACAGGTAGTGAGCGCCGTTGGCTCCTTAGCCACGATGCGCCAAGCCTGGCAGGGCTATACCCCGTCGCAGCGCTCCTTGGCACATCGGCGCGCGGGCGGCCCGCGCGTCGAACCCGCATTATAGCCTGACTAACGCCGTGCGCTGCCAGCCCGGCGCGCCAATCTGCGACCTGAGGCCGCCAGGGCCTCGGCGCGATCGGTCCGCTCCCAGCTGAAATCGGCTTCCTTCCGGCCGAAATGGCCATAAGCCGCCGTCTGGCGGTAGATCGGTCGTGTCAGGTCGAGCATGACGCGTAGGCCATAGGGCGTCAGATCGAAGTGGCGGCGCACCAATTCGGTGAGCTGCTCGCGCGTCAGCGCGCTGGTGCCGAAGGCATCGACCATGATCGAGGTCGGCTCGGCGACGCCGATCGCGTAAGACACTTGCACCTCGCAGCGCTCGGCAAGGCCGGCGGCGACCAGGTTCTTGGCGACGTAGCGCGCGGCATAGGCCGCCGAGCGGTCTACCTTCGATGGATCCTTGCCGGAGAAGGCGCCGCCGCCATGACGGGCGAAGCCGCCGTAGGTGTCGACAATAATCTTGCGGCCCGTGAGGCCGCAATCGCCCACCGGGCCGCCGACCACGAAGCGGCCGGTTGGGTTGATGTGGTACTGCGTGCGTTTGCCGAGCCAGCGCTTCGGGAGCACCGGCTTGATGATCTCTTCCATCACCGCTTCGCGCAGTTTCTTGGTGGAGATGTCGGGGCTGTGCTGCGTCGAGAGCACCACCGCCTCGATGCCGACCGGGCGATCATGTTCATAGCGCAGCGTGATCTGGCTCTTGGCATCCGGGCGGAGCCAATCGAGCTTGCCGCGTTTGCGCACCTCGGCCTGGCGCTTGACCAGGCGGTGGGCGAGGGTGATCGGTGCCGGCATCAGCACGTCGGTCTCGTTGGTGGCGTAGCCGAACATCAGGCCCTGATCGCCGGCGCCCTGCTTGCGCTTGGATCTGCGATCAACCCCCATGGCGATGTCGGGCGATTGCTTGCCGATGATGTTGATCACGCCGCAGCTGGCGCCGTCGAACCCCATCTCGGAGCTGTTGTAGCCGATGTCGAGCACGGTGTCGCGCACCAGCTTTTCCAGGTCGATCCAGGCCGAAGTGGTCACTTCGCCGGCCACCACGACCACGCCGGTCTTGACCAGTGTCTCGCAGGCCACCCGCCCGCCCGGGTCGAGCGTCAGGATGGCATCGAGCACGGCGTCGGAGATCTGGTCGGCGACTTTGTCGGGATGTCCCTCGGAAACCGATTCCGAGGTGAACAGGAAGCTGTTGGACATGCGGGATCTCGAAACAGGGGGGTAAGGGAACGCGCAGTATAACGTGTGGTTGCCCGGGGAAATCCCCTGGTAGACAATGCGCGCCCCTCTGGCCGCGCTGCCCCGAGTTCTCGAGATACCGATGCCCACACGCCGCGAGCTTGCCAATGTTATCCGCGTACTGGCCATGGACGCAGTCCAGCAGGCCAACTCCGGCCACCCGGGCGCGCCGATGGGCATGGCGGACATGGCCGAGGCCCTGTGGCGCGGCTATCTCAAGCACAACCCGGCGAACCCGCGCTGGTGGAACCGTGACCGCTTCGTGCTCTCGAACGGCCACGCCTCGATGCTGCTGTAGTCGCTGCTGCACCTCACCGGCTACCCGGTATCGATGGACGAGCTGCGCAATTTCCGGCAGCTCGGCAGCCGCACCGCCGGCCACCCCGAGCACGACCTTGCCATGGGTATCGAGACCACCACGGGGCCGCTGGGCCAGGGACTCGCGAACGCCGTGGGCTTTGCGCTGGCCGAAAAAGTGCTGGCGGCGCAGTTCAACCAGCCCGGCTTCGACATCGTCGACCACCACACCTGGGTGTTTGCCGGCGACGGCTGCATGATGGAGGGCATCTCGCACGAGGTGGCCTCGCTCGCCGGCACGCTGGGCCTCGGCAAGCTCATCTGCCTGTACGACGAAAATGGCATTTCCATCGACGGCAAGGTTGCCGGTTGGTTCGCGGATGACACCGCGAAGCGCTTCGAGGCCTACGGCTGGCAGGTGATCCGCGCGGTCGACGGGCTCGATGAAGATGCGATCACGCGCGCGATCCGTAAGGCGCGCAAGGAGACCTCGAAGCCGACCCTGATCTGCTGCAAGACGATCATCGGCTACGGCGCGCCGGACAAGCAGGGCACCGAGCACGCGCACGGCGCGGCGCTCGGCGTCGAGGAGGTCGCCAAGGCGCGCAAGGCGCTCGACTGGCCGTACCCGCCGTTCGAGATACCCGAGGACATCCTCGCGGCGTGGGACGCGCGCGCACGCGGCAAGCGCCTCGAGGCGAAGTGGATGCGCCTCCTCAAGGAGTACACCGCGGCCTACCCGGAGCTCGCCGCCGAGTTCGAGCGGCGGATCGCCAATCGCCTGCCCGCCGACTGGCCGGCGCTCGTCGAGTCGACGCTGCAGTCGGTGCAGGCCACCGGTACCGCACTCGCCACGCGCCAGTCCTCGCAGGCGGCGCTCAACGTGTTCGGGCCGAAGCTGCCGGAGCTGATCGGCGGCTCCGCCGACCTCACCGGATCCAACAACACCTGGCGCACGGACTCGAAGGGCATCACGCGCAACGACATGTCCGGCAACTACGTCTGGTACGGTGTGCGCGAGTTCGGCATGTCGGCGGCACTCAACGGCATGTCGCTGCACGGCGGCCTGATTCCCTACGGCGGCACCTTCCTGACCTTCTCCGACTACGCGCGCAACGCCGTGCGCATGGCGTGCCTGATGCACGTGCCGTCAATCTTCGTGTGGTCGCACGACTCGATCGGACTCGGCGAGGATGGCCCGACGCACCAGCCGATCGAGCACCTGGCGTCGCTGCGGCTGATCCCCAACATGACGCTGTGGCGTCCCTGCGATGACGTCGAGGCGTACGCCGCGTGGGCGGACGCGATCGAGCGCCGCAGCGGCCCGACCGGCCTCGTGCTCACGCGCCAGGCGCTGCCGCACCAGCCGCGTTCCTCCGAGCAGCTCGCGAACGTACGGCGCGGCGGCTACGTGCTCCTCGAGCCCGCGGGCGCGCCCGAAATTGTGCTGATCGCGACCGGCTCCGAGGTCGCGCTCGCCCTCGAGGCGGCGAAGGCGTTGACGGCCAAGGGCCGGCGGGCGCGCGTCGTGTCGATGCCGGCGACCGAGCTGTTCGATGCGCAGGCCGCCGGCTACCGTGCCGCCGTGCTGCCGCCCGGGGTGCCGCGCGTCGCGATCGAGGCGGGCGTGCGCGACTTCTGGTGCCGCTACGTCGCCAGTCGCGAGCACGTCGTCGGCATTGACACCTTCGGCGCCTCGGCGCCGGCCAAGGAC
>JAYUZI010000008.1:0-9111 GCA_043751915.1 Gammaproteobacteria bacterium
ATCACCGCCGGGTCGTGCAGGAAGTGCTGGCCGAAGCGCTTGCGCGCGCGCATGAGTGTCAACCAGCGCTAGCGCGGCGGCGCGCTTAAGCTTGCGGCCAACTCGATCGCGGCGCGCAGGCTCCCGGGTGCGGCGCGCCCGGTGCCAGCAAGGTCGAGCGCGGTGCCGTGATCAACCGAAGTGCGGATGATCGGCAGGCCCAGCGTGACGTTGACTGCCACGTCGAAAGCGGCATGTTTGAGCACCGGCAGGCCCTGGTCGTGGTACATCGCGAGCACCGCGTCATAGGGTTCGAGATGGCGCGGCACGAACAGCGTGTCGGCGGGGAAAGGGCCATGCACGTCGAGTCCTAGTCCCCGCGCGGTGCGCAGCGCCGGCTCGATGACGCGCTGCTCCTCGGTGCCCAGGTGACCGCCTTCGCCGGCGTGCGGATTGAGGCCGCACACGCCGATGCGCGGCCGTGCAATGCCGAACAGCTGCCGCAGGCCGCGATCCAGTACCGCGAGCACTGCGAGCAGGCCATCGTGCGTGATCGCGTCCGGCACCGCGCGCAACGGCAGATGCGTTGTGGCCAACGCGACCCGGAGCTTCCCGGCTACCAACAGCATGACGGGCTGCTTTGACCCACAGAGCGCGGCCAGGTACTCGGTGTGGCCGGTGAACGCCAGACCAGCGTCGTTGATGATGCCCTTGTGCACGGGCGCCGTGACCAGCGCCGCGAACTCGCCACTGCGGCAACCCTCGACGCCACGCTCGATGAGCCGCAGTACCGCGGGCGCGTTGCGCACTTCGAGCCGGCCAGGAACAACCGCACAGGCGAGTGGCTGGTGCAGGACCGTGAGTTCGCCTGCAGCGCGCACCGCTGCTGCGCCCGGTGCGTATTCGTGCAGCACACACGACAGTTTCAGGAGTCGGGCGCGCTCGCGCAGCAGCCCGCGGTCGGCAAGGCACACCAGCGGGTAGTCGCGCGCCGACTGTGCTATCGCCAGGCAAAGGTCCGGCCCGATGCCAGCACTCTCACCGCAAGTGAGGGCGATGGCCGCGGGAGGTGCGTGTGCGGCGGCGCTCACGGCTGCGGGGCCCCGGGCGGGCGCGGCTCAGAGCCGCAGTTCGACGTAAGCCTCGTCGCGCAGCTGCTGCAGCCAGATTTCCGTGGCCTCGTCGACGCGGCTCTCGCGCAGCTGCGCATAGGCCTGTTCGCGCTCCGCGGTGGCGGTATTGTCGAAATCGCGCCGCCCCAGCAGCTGCAGGATATGCCAGCCGAACTGGGTCTTGAACGGTGCGCTGATTTCGTTGTCCTTGAGTGTGTCCGCCTGTCTGGCGAATTCCGGCACGAAGGATTCGAGCGTGGACCAGCCCAGATCGCCCCCCTCGATGGCCGAGCCCGGATCGGCCGAGCTGGTTTTGGCGAGCACCGCGAAGTCCGCGGTGCCGGCGACGATCTGCGCGCGCATGGCGCTGAGCTTCTGCTGTACCGTGGCGGCGTCCACGACCTCACTGGTCTTGACCAGGATGTGGCGCAGGTGTGTCTGCTTGACGATTTGCGTGGCGGTTGCGGAGCGCACCTCGTTGAGCCTGACGAGGTGGAAGCCACTGCCGGTCTGCAGTATGTCGCTGACCTGGCCGGGCTTCATGCGCGGGATCACGTCGGCGAGGAAGGTCGGGAGCGAGGGGCCCTTGAGCCAGCCGAGCGCGCCGCCTTCCAGCGCGGTCTGGCTGTCGGAATAGGTCACGGCCAGCTGATTGAAGGCTTCGCCCTTGGCGGCACGCGCTGCCACATCGTCGGCCTTCTGCCTGGCCGCAGCCAGCTGCGTCGGGCTGGCGTCCTGGGTGACGGCGATCAGGATGTGCGCGACGTTATATTCGTTGTTCGCCGACGCCGTGTTCTTCTGGCGTTCGATGTACTGGTTGAGTTCGCGCGGCGAGATGTTAATGCGCTGCACGACGTCACGCGTGCGCAGCATCTGGCGCTGGATCTCGCGGCGCAGGTTCTTGCGGTAGTCGGCGTACACCAGCCCCTCGCCGGCGAGCTTTTCGGGCAGTTGATCGAAGCTGACCTTGTTGCGGACCGCGATGTCCTGGAGTGCCGCGTTGACCTGCTCGTCAGAGACGACGATGCCGGCGTGCTCGGCGTGTTGCTCCTGGACCGCTTCGAGCACCAGCCGCTCGAGCACCTGGTCGCGCACCACAGACGGCTCGGGCAGCGGCACGTTCTGTGCGCGCAGGCGCTGGGTGATTTCCGCGACCTGGGCGCCAAGTTCGCTCTCGAGCACCACGCCGTCGTTGATGACGGCGACCACGCGATCGAGCGTTGTGCCACGGCTGGCGTGCGCGCGGTGCGCGGGGGCGTCGGCTGCCGCCGCGAGCAGCGTGCTGCTGGCGAGGGCTGCGATCAGCAGGCCGGGGAAGGTGCGGAATTTCATGGCGGGGAGTATCCCTGAATCGAACCCTGCAGGAAAGAGTCGGCACCGGATCCGACACTGGAGAGCCCTTTGAGTTCCAATTGCAGGTACCAGCCGGTGTCGCGCGTGCCGGATCGGCTGCTGACCGAGTCACGAACGACCAGGCGCAGTCCCCAGCAGCTGGCGCGGTACTGGAGGCCGGCAAAGCTCTCGATGGGGCGCCGGTCACGGAATGAATAGACGCGGCGGCCGTAGAGATCCCAGTGCTTCCCGACCGGCCAGGCTGCCGAGGCTTCGGCCTGTTCGACACTGCCACGCGTGTAGCGGTATCCGAGATTGACCACCTGGTTGCCGACCGGCAGATACTGCAGGCTGAGGAGCGATTTTTCGGTATGCGACAGCTCCGGGTTCCAGGCCAGGTCATAGTGCAGGTTCCAGTTCCGGTACGCCGTCAGCTCGAGATTGGCGAGCAGATCGGAGCGGCGGCGCGTCCTGAGCACGGCACCCGGCGGTGGCGTTTCATTCGGCAGTGTGACGAGCGCTGGTGAAAAGTGCACTGTCTGGCCGACGGTCGCGCTCAGGTACTGCTGGCCGGTGCGCGATTGCAGCATGCGCGCCGTAATGCCCACGGTCAGGTTGTTGGCGTCGCCGATGCGGTCGAACCCCGCGTAGCGATTGGCGCGGAACAGGGAAACGAAATTGGGATCGGGGAGATCGGAGTCAAACACCGGCAGCATGCTCTGGTCGCGGTACGGTATGTAGACGTAGTGGATCCTGGGCTCAAGCGTCACCAGGCGGGTGCCGCCGCGCCCCGTGCTGCGCTCGAGCTGCAGGGCGCTGTCCAGGGTCAGGATCGGCAGGCTCCGGCGCGGCGTGGCATCTGCGGTTGGCGCCGCCTGCAGCCGATAGGCCGTGAAATCCCAGCTGGCACCGGGCCGCACATAGAAGCCGGGTCGCGTGTAGTCGTAGTTGATGCCCGGTTGAACCCGGCCTCGCCAGCCGGTCACACCGGTGTCGCGGCGGAAGTCGGTCAGTTCGGTTTCCAGCGTGCTTCCCAGGCCCGAGGTGCCGCGCCATTGCGCGGCGGCCGTCAGCCGTGGCAGTTCAGCGTAGGGTCGATCGATCGCGGCCAGCGTGTCATCGAGGGTCTGAAACTTGAGCACCTGTGCCCCGATCCGCCACACGTCGCCGCGCATGCCGATGCGCAGGTCGCGCGGCAGGAAGGTGATGCTGGTCGCCTGCGGGCCGTCGGCAAAATCCTCGAAATAATGGGTGTCGCTTACCGTCTGGGCATCGAGCTGGGCGCGCCAGGGTCCGGAGAAAATCTGGCTGGCGCTCGCCCGCAGCCAGCTGCGGTTCGTGTCCGTGAGGCGATCGCCACGCAGGTAGTCAGCGTGCAGCGTGGCGCTTCCGGAATGGCTGAGCAGCCGGTACTCGGCGCCAAGCCCCAGGCCGCGGCGGGAATAGAGCGTTGGCGTCGCCGTCAGGTCCTGGTTCGGGGCGATGTTCCAGTACCAGGGTAGCGACAGCGTCGCACCGCTCCGTGAAGAGCTGCCGAGCGTCGGGAACAACAGGCCCGTCTGGCGTTCGCTGGTCAGCGGAAAGGAAATCCAGGGCAGGAAGAGGATCGGCACGCCCTTGAACACCACGCGGGTGCTGCGGCCGACGCCGCGCTTGGCCTGGGTGTTGAGCGTGATGCGCCGGGCCCGTAACTCCCAGTCCGCCTTGCCCTTGGGACAGGTGGTGTAGGTGACGCGCTCGAGCACCACCAGGTTGGCGTGCGGCGTCGACACCGCTTCCGCTACGCCGCGCCCCGCGTGCTGGAGCAGTTCGAACTGCGCATGGGTGAAGCGCGCGCCGGCGCTCCCGTAGTTGCCGGCATCGCCCGTGACGCGCAGCGCCGGGTCTTCATAGCGGACGGTGCCGGCGAGCTGGAGTTCCTGTGTGAGCGAGTTGAAGCTCAGCCGGTCGCAGTGCATCTGGCGGCCGCCGATGTCGACGGTGACGTCGCCGCTCAGCTCGGTATCGCCGTTCGCCGCGATGAGGAGGTGACAGCTCGACCAGCGGATCGCGCCGTCGGGGACCGACAGCGGCGGCGGGGCTGCTGGCGGGCAGGGCTCATCCGCGGCGTGCGCGAGCGTCGCGCAGGCGGATAGCAACAGCAGAAAATGCGGGCGGACGCGACGGTGCGGGAGGGCAATCATGGGCCCGGCCATTATAATAGGGGCGGTATGCGCGGACCCTAGCCAATCACGGCCGGGCGCGCAGCTGCTGGGTGAAAAAGCGTATGGGCGATGCACGGCTTGCACTGATTCGGGACTGGCTGGCCGGCGAGCTGGGCTGGCCGCGCGACTGCCGGCTCGAGCCGGCCTCGGCCGATGCGAGTTTCCGCCGCTATTTTCGCGTCTGGAAGCCCTCGGGGGCGACCCGGGTCGTCATGGATGCGCCGCCCGATAAGGAGGACACCCGCCCGTACCTGCAGGTCACGCGCCTGCTCGGCGAATGCGGCGTCCACGTGCCCGAGGTCGAAGCCGCCGACACCGCTCGCGGCCTGTTGTTGCTCGAGGACCTGGGCAGCACCCCTATGCTCGCGTGCCTGCGTACCGGTGGCGATGCCGATCAGCTCTACGGCGCGGCGCTGGCCGCGTTGGCGCTGATCCAGCTGCGCGGCGCCGCGGCGGCGCGCGTGCTGCGGCCGTACGATGCCGAAGCGCTGACGCGTGAAATGCGCCTGCTGCCGGACTGGTTTTGCGCGCGCCATCTGCAGCTCGCGCCGGACGCGGAAGCGGCGGCGCTGCTCGCCGAGACCTTTGGATTCCTGATCCGGGAGCTGCTCGTCCAGCCGATCGTGCTGGTCCACCGCGACTACCATTCGCGCAATCTCATGATCACACCGGACCGGAGTCCAGGCGTCATCGACTTCCAGGACGCCCTCGCCGGACCGATCGGTTATGACCTCGCCTCGCTTCTCAAGGATTGCTACATTTCCTGGCCGCGCGCGCGCGTACTCGCCTGGCTCGAGGGTTACCGCGAACAGCTGCGCGTCGCCGGAGCCAATGTCGGTGTCAGCAGCGAGGAATTCCTGCGCTGGTTCGATCTGGCAGGGCTCCAGCGCCACCTTAAAGTGCTGGGCATCTTTGCGCGCCTCTGGTACCGCGATGGCAAGAGCGGGTATCTCGCCGATTTGCCGCTCACGCTCGAATACGTGCGCGACACGGCGGCGCGCTACGGCGAGTTGAGCCGCTTCAGCACCTGGGTGGAGGGCGCGCTCGTGCCGCAGCTCGCCGCGGCCAACGCACGCGCGCTCGCCGCGGTGCCGGCTTGAAAGCCATGGTGCTGGCGGCGGGGCGGGGCCAACGCTTGCGCCCGCTGACCGATCACACGCCCAAGCCGCTGCTGGTGGTCCGGGGCAAGCCCCTGATCGCCTGGCACCTCGAAGCGCTCGCTCACGCCGGGGTGCGCGAGGCGGTGATCAACCTGTCCTGGCTCGGCGCGCAGTTGCGCGCGGCGCTGGGCGGCGGCGAGCGTTATGGCCTGCGCATCCACTACAGCGAGGAACCCGCGGATGCGCTCGAAGTCGGCGGCGGCATTTTCAATGCGCTCCCGCTGCTGGGGGACGCGCCGTTCTTCGTCGTCAACGGCGACACCTTTACTGATCTTGATTTTTCACGACTGGTCATCGCGCCCGAGGCGCTCGCTCATCTGGTGCTGGTGCCCAATCCATCACACCATCCGCAAGGCGACTTCGCGCTGCGCGACGGCACGGTCGAGGCCACGGGCGAGCCGCGCCTGACCTACTCCGGCATCGGCGTGTTCCGTCCTGGACTGTTCGCGCAATGCTCTCCGGGCCGTTTTCCGCTGCTGCCGCTGCTGCGCTCGGCGATCGCCGCGCGGCGCCTCAGCGGCGAGCGGTACGACGGCGTCTGGACCGACGTCGGCACGGCCGAGCGTCTTGCGGCACTGAACGACATGCCGCACGATGTGGGCAAGATCTGAGCTGGTATGAACGAATTCAAGAACATTCCCGTCGTCAGCGCGACGCCCCGGAGCGGCGAGAAATACCTGACACCGCAGGGTTTCACCGCCATCAAGGACGGCGCGCGCGCGCGCGCGACCCATGATCCGCGCGGACTCACCGGCAAGCCGCGCTGGCTCAAGGCGCCGCTCGCGGCGGGCGCCGGGTTCGAGGCCGTAAAGCGCACGGTGCGCGAGCACCGCCTGGCCACGGTCTGCGAAGAGGCCAAGTGCCCGAACATCGGCGAATGCTGGAACGCTGGCACCGCCACCATCATGGTCATGGGGGCGGTGTGCACGCGTGCCTGCCGGTTCTGCGCGGTCGACACCGGCAACCCGCACGGCTGGCTCGACGCCAGCGAGCCCGCCAACGTCGCGGCCAGCGTCGAACTCATGAAACTCAGGTACGTGGTGCTGACCTCCGTCGATCGCGACGATCTGCCTGATGGCGGCGCCGCGCACTACGCGGCCTGTGTGCGCGCCATCAAACAGCGCACGCCAGCCACGGCCGTGGAGGCGCTGACGCCCGACTTTCAGGGCGTACTGCACGACGTGGAGCTGGTGGTCGATTCCGGATTGGAAGTGTACGCGCAGAACATCGAGACCGTGCGGCGCCTGACACACCCGGTGCGCGACCCGCGCGCCGGTTATGAACAGACACTGGCGGTGCTGGCGCACGCCAAGGCGCATCGGCCGGGCGTGCTGACCAAGAGCAGCCTGATGCTCGGCCTCGGCGAAACGGACACCGAGATTGGCGAGTGCATGGATGATCTGCGTGCGGCCGGCGTCGATATCCTGACCCTCGGCCAGTACCTGCGGCCCACCGTGCACCACCTCGCGGTCGAGCGTTTCGTCGCGCCTGAGGAATTTGCGACTTATCGCGACTGGGGCCTGGCGCGCGGCTTTCGCGAATGTGTTTCTGGCCCGCTGGTGCGTTCCAGCTATCGGGCGGAACAGGCGCTTGCCGGCAACAACGTGGGCCTGGGGCTGGGCGCCGTCGCACTGCAAGCGCCGCGCGCGCCGTGAACGCGCAACCGCAGCTGGAACCACTGGCGGCTGGGCCGATTCAGGTCAAGTGGCTGGGCCGCGTCCCGTATGAGCCGACCTGGCGGGCGATGCAGCAGTTCACCGATGCGCGGGGCGAGCACACGCGCGACGAACTCTGGCTGCTCGAGCACGAAGCGGTGTTCACGCTCGGAATGAACGGCGATCGTGCGCACGTGCTGGCGGCGGGCGACATCCCGGTCATGCAGATCGACCGCGGCGGCCAGGTGACCTATCACGGCCCGGGTCAGCTCGTGGTCTATCCGCTGATCGACCTGCGGCGTGCCAAGCTTGGCGTGCGCGAGTTGGTCACGGCGCTCGAGCGCACCGTGATCGACCTGGCAGCCCAGTACGGCATCACCGCGCTTTGCCGCGACAAGGCGCCCGGCGTCTACGTGGCTGGCCGCAAGCTGGCCAGCGTCGGGCTGCGCATCCGCCGCGGCGGCAGCTACCACGGCCTCGCGCTCAACGTGAACATGGACCTCGAGCCCTTCCGGCGCATCAATCCCTGTGGTTATGCGGGCCTGGAAATGACGCAGCTCGCCGCGCTGGGCGGCCCGTCGGATGTGGAGCAGACCGGCCGCGAGCTGGCACCGCTCCTGCTCGCGCGGCTGTCAGCCTAAAGCACCAGCAGCACGCCCTGGATATCCTTCAGGTCCGCAAACAGCGCGGCGATGTGCTCCGGATCGCGCGCGCGGATCGTGTAGGTCACGGCGCTGAAATTACCCTGCGCTGAAGGCCGCTCGGTGGCCGCCGCGGTGACCGCGGCGCCTGCATGCCGCGCCATTACCGCGTCGACGTGGACGCGCGGTTCGGCGTCCGCGCGCAGCATCACCTTGATCGGGTAATCGCAGGGGAAAGTCAGCAGTTGCGGGTTGCTCATGGCTCGCAGCATAGCGCGCCGGCGGTGACAAGCGAACCGCCTGCGGGGCACAATGCGCGCATGCTGGTGATCGCCCGTACCATTGCGCCGTTCTATTTCATGTTCCGGAAGTAAGCCGTGGTGGATCGCGCCCTGATCCGCGCCGCAACCGCTGCCGACGGAGCGGTGCTGGCGCGCATCTACAATTACTATGTCGTCAACACCATCGTGACTTTCGAGGAAGCGCCGCTGAGCGCCGACGATATGGCGGCCCGCGTGGTTGAAGCCAAGGCCGCGAACCTGCCGTGGCTGGTCGCCGAGGCGCCTTCAGGAGTGGTCGGTTACGCCTACGCCAGCCGCTGGAAGGGGCGCTGCGCCTATCGCTACTCGGTCGAGGTGACGGTGTACCTGGATGAAACTGCCGTGAGGCAAGGCCTCGGAACGCTGCTGTATACGGCGCTGTTCAACGCGCTGCGGCGCAGCGGTTGCCATGTGGCCATCGGCGGCATCGCGCTGCCGAACGCCGCCAGCGTCGCCCTGCACGAGAAATTCGCAATGCAGAAGGTCGCCCACTTCAGCGAAGTCGGCTTCAAGTTCGGGCGCTGGGTGGATGTGGGCTATTGGCAGCTGATGCTGCGGGAGCCAGACCAGACCTAGGGCGGCGCCCAGCTCGCTTCGACCAGCGCGCGCATACGCCGCCACAGCGGCCCAGGCCGGCCGCTCCCCACGCTCGCGCCATCGAGGCGCGTCACCGCCACGACGCCGCGTGTCGCCGCGCTGAGCCAGATT
>JAYUZI010000009.1:0-6396 GCA_043751915.1 Gammaproteobacteria bacterium
TCATCGACTTCGCGGCGCGCTCGGTAGCTCTCGACCACGCCGGCACGCGACTCACTATTTCGCTGGCGCAGGCATCGCGACCCGAACGGGCGGCTGGCACGGCGCCCACCACCAGCTCGCAGCTGATGGAAGCCGTCGTGGCCCTCTACTCGGCCGAGGTGAACGATGATCGCGTCGGCCCAGCGGACCTGGCGGCGCTGCTGCGCGACAACGGCGCGATGGCGGCGATGCTGCGCGACACCGACGATCGAGGCTCGATGCGGCCCATTGAGGCGCACAAGCCGTACTCCGCCGTTTCCGCCGAACCGGGACTCGACGCCGTACGCAAGAAGCTGCTGACGGAATTCGTGGACGTGTTCCCGGAGAAGCTGCCGCCTGGTCTGCCACCGTCCCGCGGGCACGAGCTGCACATCGAACTGCGCCCGGGCACACGACCACCGCACCGTCAGCCGCTACGGCAGAATCAGAAGCACGCCGTGTTCGAGGCGAAATGGATCAAGGACATGCTCGCGAATGGGCACATCAAGAGCAGCCAGTCGGAGTACGCCGCGCCGCACTTCTACGTACCGAAGCCGGACTCGGCGACGACGGGCGAGTATCGCGCGGTGACGGACTACCGCCTGCTGAACGCGCAGACCGTGAAGAACCGTTATCCGCTGCCGCGTGCGGATCAGCTATTCGACAAGCTCGCGCACGCCAAGTACTTCAGTAAGATCGACCTGCGCACTGGCTTCTACCAGATCCTGATTGCGGAGAAGGACCGGCACAAGACGGCGTTTTCAACGAGCCAGGGGCTGTTCGAGTACAACGTCCTTCCGATGGGCCTGTGCAACTCCCCGGGCGTCTTCATGGCGCTAATGAACGACACCTTCCGCGAGTACCTCGACCAGTTCGTGCTCGTCTTCCTCGACGACATCATCGTCTACAGCGACACGCTCGAGGACCACGAGCGGCACCTCCGCCTCGCGCTGCAGCGCCTGCGTGAACAGCGACTCTGCGCGAAGCTGAGCAAGAGTGCGCTGTGCCAGACGGAGGTGGAGTTCCTCGGCCACTACGTCGGTCGCGACGGTCTCCGCGTCATGGAGGACAAGGTCGACGCCGTCCGCGACTGGCCTGTGCCCACGACCATACGCGAGTTGCGCGCGTTCCTGGGCCTCGCCGGCTACTACCGCCGGTTCGTCAAGGGGTTCAGCGAGATCGCGCTGCCACTCACCGAGCTCACGCGACACGTGACGCATCAGCGACTGCAGTGGAGCGCACGGCAGCAGCTCGCGTTCGTCCAGCTCAAGCGCGCGCTGCAGTCGACGCCAGTGCTCGCGCTCCCTGACCCAGCGCTGCCGTTCGTGGTGAACTGCGACGCGTCCGGGTACGCAGTCGGCGCAGTGCTGCAACAGGACCGCGGGTCGGGACTGCAGCCGATAGCATTCATGTCGAAGAAGCTGACGGGAGCCGAGAGCCGCTACCCGGTGCACGAGCAAGAGCTGCTTGCGATCATCACAGCGCTGACGACGTGGCGCCACTACCTCTCGGGCACATCAGTTCCCGTTTGCGTGCGCACGGACCACAAGTCGCTCATCCACTTCCAGACGCAGCCGATGCTCTCCGGTCGCCAGACGCGCTGGCTCGAGACGCTGTCCGAATACGACTACGCGATCGAATACATCAAGGGCGAGAACAACGAAGTCGCCGACGCCCTGTCGCGCCGAGGCGACCTCAACGACGGCACGGCGGACCGACCGCCGGCGTTCGTCGACACGAAGCGCACTTTCGCGCTGAATCACATCATGACGCGCACCGAGCGTACGGCACTCATCGACGAGATCAACGCGATCGAGCGCGCACAGAGGCATGCGCCGCGCCGGCAACCAGACCGACAGGCCGAGCTGCGACGTCAAGAAGCACGCGCTAAGGCGGTCGATGCAGCAAGGCGCGTGATTCCCGAACAGGAGGTACCAGCGGATCGGCCCCGTCCGAAGGCCGGCGGTATGGTCGTCATGCCAACTCAACGCTGCACGGCAGACAACAAACTGCACGCCCAGTGCGGCTGCAAGACCGCCAAAGGCCAACACTGCCACGTCCACATGCGCTCGATGGACGGCCTGCGCGTGACGAAGTCCACGGTCGCGGGCGCGGGCAGTGGCCTGTTCGCAACGCGCGACTTCGCAGAGGGCGATCACCTGGCCGACTACACAGGCGACGAACTCATCATCCGACAGGGCAGCGATGGCGGCCCGTACTGCCTCGCGCTGACGCAACGCCGCGCGATCGACGCCGCGCCGACCAACACCGGCTATGGTCGATGGGCGAACGATCCGCGGGGAAGCAACGGCGGCCCGAACGCTGAGTTCGTCCTCAATCCCGCGCGGGGCACCGGACGGCTTCGCGCGACGGCGCGGATCCGAAAAGGCGATGAGATCTTCGTCAGCTACGGCCGCATGTACTGGGCCACCTTCGGGCGCGATGCGAAAGTCGTGGCAAGGCCAGCGCGACCGCTCCACCGCGCGGCGGCTCGAGAGGTGATCGACCTCACGGCGATGGGATCGACCACCTTCTCGTCTGAGCTCGCGGCAGAGTTCGACGCCGCTTGTGCGGCCGACGCGGACTACGCGGCCCGGCTCGCGAGAGGCGATCGGATGCCTACCGACAACGACAAGACCGACCTCGACGAATTGGTCACGCGCGACGGGCGGCTGTTCACGCGGTCCAGCGGCGCTCTCTACGTACCGAAGGGCGACGCGCTCCGCACACGACTGATCCGCGAGTGCCACGACTCGGCGACGGCGGGTCACCTCGGTCGGGACAAGACCGTCGAGCAGATGCAGCGGCGCTTCTTCTGGCACGGCATGACGACCCGCGTCGGCGAGTACGTGACGACCTGCGACGCCTGCCAGCGCAACAAGCCGAGTCAGCGCCTGACGCCTGGCCTACTGATGCCAATTGCATCACCGACGCGTGCGGGTCACACCTGGACGATGGACCTCATCACGGGGCTGCCGAAGTCCCGCGGCGGCAACGACGCCATCGTCGTCTGGGTGTGCAAGTTCTCAAAGCTGCGACACTACGCGGCATGCAAGACGGCGATCAGCGCGCCTCAGCTGGCGCGACTATTCCTCAGCACGGTGGTGCGACACCATGGCATGCCCGAGCGCATCATCAGCGACCGCGACCCTCGCTTCACGGCGCACTTCTGGCGCGCCTTCTGGTCGAGCCTGGGCTCGACTCTGGACATGGGCGCGGCCTACCACCCAGAGTCCGACGGCCAAACGGAGAACGCGAACAAGACTCTCGAGATCATGCTGCGCAGTGTCATCGACTTCACCCAGGACGACTGGGACGATCACCTGCCTGCGGCCGAGCTCGCCTTCAACAACTCGAAGAACGCGACGACCGGCTTCACGCCGTTCTACCTAGTCTACGGCCGTGAGGCGCGCATGCCGATCGACATCGCGCTCGCCCCGCTCACGAAGGCAGCGGACAACCCGGCGGCGGCTGAGGCAACAGCACGCTGGCGCGCAGCGCTGCAGCATGCGTCGGAGAACACCACGCAGCAGCAACGTCGACAGAAGACGTACGCGGACCGCGTGCGACGCGACGTGCGCTTCGCCGTCGGCGACCGAGTGCTTCTGTCAACCGAGCATCTGAAGCTGATCGGCGAGCGCAGGCGCACGCGCAAGCTGACCGAGCGGTTCATCGGTCCGTACCGGGTGAAGCGTGTGGTGAACGCAAACGCGTATGAGCTCGAGCTGCCTACCTCGCTCAAGATCCACCCGGTGATTAACATCAGTCATCTGAAGGAGTACCGCGACGGCGTGCGGGCCTTTCCCAACAGGCCGGTATCCCTCACTCGACCGGAGCCGGAGGCGCTGGACGACAACGGCGCTCCAGAGTGGCTGGTCGATCGCCTACTCGACCACCGCAAGGTGAAGCGAGGAACCCGACACATCGATCAGTACTTGGTCGAGTGGAAGGGCTACCCCATCAGCGAGGCGACGTGGGAGCCAATCGAGAACCTCACCGGGTCGATGGACTTGGTGCAGGACTTCAATGACCAGAGACACGTACAGCTCAGCACCGTGGTGACACAGGTGGCCAGGCCGGGGTCGCCCAATCGCGCAGCCTGAGCCGACAGCAGAGCTTCGAGGTCGAAGCTCAGTTTTTCAAAAATGGGGAGGATGTAACAGGGCGTGTAACAGGGGGCGTGGCGGAATAACTGGCACGCGTTTGAATCCTTAATTGCCGCCCAGCGCGCCCGCTTAGCCGCCTTGTCACTCCTTCGTACGACGATACAACGCTCACGACACATTGCGACACAACGCACAGCACGAGCGTTCACAGTGGTTTCGGGTCCACGTTCACGATCCCTGTCGAAGGAGACACCATGTCAGGCGTACCGCATCGGACGCGCCTCCAGCTAGCAGCAGAAGCGGAGGCCGCCTACGCAGCAGCGGCAGCGGCGGCGGCGAATGCACCACCGGCGATAGCGGGACCGCCGGGCGGATCAGTTGCGGAGCAGACACTCTCGCTTCTGGTTACGCAGATGCACCAGCAGCGTCTCGTCGCACAGGCGCAACTGGCGCAGTCAACGGCCGACTCAGCGGCTCGAGCGGCGGCGGCAGAGGCCGCGCTGGCGCAACAGCGAGCAGGGCCGGCGCCCCTCTTCCACGGAAAGGGCAATAGCATCGAGGCGCATCGATGGCTGACAGCACTCGAGCGATGGTTCGCTGCAGCACACATCGACACGACCGAGGAGTCCACGCGCCTCGAGATCGCAGCGTCGTCACTTCGTGACGCCGCGCAGGCGTGGTGGGCCACGAAGACTGCCGATGGTACAGCGGCGGGAGTCACGACTTGGAGCCTGTTCTCGGCGCAGGTGCGCACACAGTTCCTGCCGCTCGACGTCGTGCGATGGGCGATGCGCGAACGCGAGGCGCTCGTCGGGACGAAGAATCGCAACGTGCTCGACTACACCGCGAAGTTCAACGAGATCGACCAGCTCCTCCCCAGCGAGGCTGCACTCTCCCGTGTGCTTGCGTATGAACGCGGCCTCCCGGCGGACTACGCCGTCAAGTGCGCCGAGCGGCAGTTCAACACACTCGCGGAGGCCACGTCGGCGATGACGGCGCTCTGGCACGCCAAGGAAAGCGCTCGTCACACGCCCGCGTCCCTGGGCAACACGGAACTCGCGGATGCGACAGGTGACACCGCATCATCGTCGTCCCGGACTGCATCGACAACAGCGACGCCCTCACAGGCGGCGGATCCGATCGGCGACCTGCGCGCACAGGTCGCCCAGCTCGCGGCAATGATGACCGAGCGCCTCCAGCCGGCGCAGCGCGGGCGCGGCGCTGTCGGGCGCGGCGGTGGCGGTAGTGGCGGTCGGTCCCGCCAGCGTGAGAGCGCACCTCGCGCACGCTCGCGCACTCCCGGCCTCAGCGACGAACTCGCTCGTGCGCGCATCGCGGCCGGCGAGTGCATCAAGTGCGGCCAGAGCGGCCACTATAAGTCCGAATGCACCAACGAAGCGAAGTTAAACTAGGCGGCCCGGCTGGGCCTTTCCGCTCTCGACCGCGAGAGCGCCATACCATCGATCGCCACGGCCCGGTATCCAACGGGCAAGCCAGCGCACCCATTCATCCGATCGCATCGCAGCAACTCAGCAACCAGCAAACACAAAAACAAACACCGCATCGCACCGCACCGCAGCCTGCCCCCGCGCACCACGCCAATCCATTCGCACCGCTCGCAGAGTCCGCCGCCGACTCCGAACCCGCCGCTGGCGACGCCGCTCCGTCGCCGGCACCGCTAACCCACACGATCCGCTTCAGCCGTGTGAAGCCGCGCATCCACACCTACACTCAGACGCAACCTCTCGACACGCGTAGCGCCACCTCCGCACCGAAGCGCGGATGCATGCGCGTGGTCCCCGTGGTGGCTGACGCGGCGACCGTCACCTCATTCACCGGGATTCACAAGGATGCGTTCCGCTCACTCCTGCCGCAGGGTCGACCGCGCGCCATGCCGTTCGCACCGGCCAACTATCACGTCTTCACAAATTCCCACGCTTCCGCTGGTCCACACGGAGGCGTCCTCTTCCGCGTCAACGCGACCGTACACGGGCACCCCGCGCGCTGCCTCATCGACTGCGGCGCGTCGAGCGACTTCATTTCGACCGACTTCGTCAGGCGGCACGGCCTGGAGAAGCACATGCTGACGACGAAGCACCGCGTGCGCGGCTACGATGGCCAGCTCACTCCGGCAGCCGGCGTTCTCGCGGCGCCAGTCGCGCTCACAGCGCTCGACGCGGTGAAAGACGCGGCGCCGCTGCAGCTGCTTGCGGCGCAGCTACACAGCGACGACGTCATCCTCGGCCTACCGTGGCTGACAGTAACCGGCGCC
>JAYUZI010000010.1:0-7586 GCA_043751915.1 Gammaproteobacteria bacterium
TTTTCGGCCGCGTGCGCCGCGTCCCATTGGTAGCGGGCGGCCGACACGTAGCCGGCATTGAAGGTGACCATCACCACGCCGCCGTTGCGTGCGACCAGGCGCAACACGTCATCGGGCACGTTGCGCGGATGGTCGACCAGCGCCAGGGCGGAGGAATGCGAAAAGATCACCGGCGCCACCGAGACCGCCAGCACGTCGCGCATGGTGGCCGCAGAGACGTGACTCAGGTCGGCGAGCATCCCGAGCCGGTTCATCTCCCGCACCACCTCACGGCCAAACGGCGTCAGGCCGCGGTGCGCCGGGTTGTCGGTCGCGGAATCGGCCCAGTCAGTATTGCTGACATGGGTCAGCGTCATGTAGCGCGCGCCGAGCTCGTAGTACTGGCGTAGTACGGCCAGCGAGTTATTGATCTGGTGGCCGCCCTCGATGCCGATCAGCGAGGCGATGCGGCCGCCCTTCTTGTGGATGCGAGCGACGTCGGCAGCCGTGTAGGCCATTTCGAAGTCATCCGGATAGCGCGCCGCCATCTCCTTGACGATGTCTATCTGCTCGAGCGTCGCCTGGACTGCCGCGGGGCCGGGCACCAGCGCTGCCCGCACGTACACGGACCAGAATTGACCACCCACCTGGCCGGTGCGCAGACGGCGCACGTCGGTCATCATTGCCGCGCCTTCCGGGGGCGGTGCGATCGCCGAGGTATCGCTCATCAGGTCCACGGCCCCCACTGATCCCCTGAAGCGTTGCCGGATGATCCACGGCAGGTCGTTGTGCCCGTCGATCAGCGGCGTAGCCGCCAGTATGCGCGCCACTCGCGCCAGTGGATCGGCTGGCGGGGCCGCGGCAGCGGCCATGGTTACAATGAGAACAACGAGGCCGACGCCGCAGCGGGACCGGAGATCAAACAGCCGTTTGCTTTGCATGTGCTCGCCCCCCCCGGGGGTCGGTGTCTGTGGGCCTAAAGGGGCTTCAAGCGGGTGATTGCTTCCCGCGCGAGGTCTTCCAGCCCGGCCCCGCCGGCGGCGAGGTGGGCGATGATCTGCCGGCGCATGCGCGGGTCCCAGAAGCGCTGGATATGGCCGGCGATGCCGGTAATGGCGTCGGCCCGATGCGGTTCGGCGGCAAAAAAATAGCTGATGTCATTGGCCATCTGCACCAGCCGGTCGGCGCTCACTCGGCAGCCTGTGGCTGTCCCGCCAGCTCGCGCTGGCGCCGGTCGAATTCCTGGTAGCGGCGCTGCCACGCGGAAGGCTGCGTGACGCGGGTGGCTTGCACGGCGGTTACCTTGTACTCGGGGCAATTGGTGGCCCAGTCCGAATTCTCTGTCGTGATCACGTTGGCGCCCGATTCCGGGAAGTGGAACGTCGTGTAGACCACGCCGGGCTGGACCCGCGTCGTGACCTGCGCCCGCAACACGGTTTCGCCGGCGCGGCTCTGCACGCCCACCCAGTCGCCCTCCTTCACGCCGCGCTCGTCAGCGTCGTGCGGGTGGATCTCGAGCCGGTCCTCGTCATGCCAGGCCACGTTCTGCGTGCGCCGGGTCTGCGCACCGACGTTGTACTGCGAGAGGATCCGTCCGGTCGTGAGAATCAGCGGGAAGCGCGAGTTCACCTTCTCAGTGGTAGCCACGTACTCGGTCACCATGAACCTGCCCTTGCCGCGCACGAAGCTGCCGACATGCATGAACGGCGTTCCTTCAGGGTGCTGTTCATTGCAGGGCCACTGGATGCTGCCCAGCTCGTCAAGCTTCGCGAAACTCACGCCGGCAAAGGTCGGCGTCAGCGCCGCGATCTCATCCATGATTTCGCGCGGGTGCGAGTAATTCATCGCCAGGCCCAGCGCATTGGCCAGCAGTTGCGTGATTTCCCAGTCCGCGTAGCCCGACTTCGAGCGCATCACCTTGCGCACCGGTGAAATACGGCGCTCGGCATTGGTGAAGGTGCCGTCCTTCTCCAGGAACGAGGAGCCCGGCAGGAATACATGGGCGAACTTCGCCGACTCGTTCAGGAACAGGTCCTGGACGATGATGCATTCCATGGCGGTGAGCGCGGCGGTCACGTGTTGCGTATTGGGGTCGGATTGCGCGATGTCCTCGCCCTGGATGTAGAGTCCCTTGAACTCGCCGTCGAGCGCCGCCTCGAACATGTTGGGAATGCGCAGGCCCGGCTCGGCCAGCAGGTTGACGTGCCACTGCCGCTCGAAGAGTTCGCGCGTCGCGTCTTCGGAGACATGACGGTAGCCCGGAAATTCATGCGGGAACGAGCCCATGTCGCAGGAGCCCTGCACGTTATTCTGGCCGCGCAGCGGGTTCACGCCCACGCCGGAACGGCCGACATTGCCGGTGGCCATCGCGAGGTTCGCAATGCCCATGACCATGGTCGAGCCCTGGCTGTGCTCGGTGACGCCGAGCCCGTAGTAGATCGCGCCATTGCGCGCTGTGGCAAACAGTCGTGCGGCGGCCCGCACGCGCGCCGCGGGCACGCCGGTGACCGCCTCCATGGTCTCGGGCGAATTGCGCTGGTCACCGACGAAACGCCGCCATTTTTCGAAGGACTCAATTTCGCAGCGTTCGCGCACGAACTCCTCTTTGACCAGCCCCTCGCTCACCACCACATGCGCAAGGCTGTTGATCAGCGCGACGTTGGTGCCCGGCCGCAGCGCCAGGTGCTGCGCCGCCTCGATGTGCGGCGTGCGCACCAGGTCGATCTGCCGCGGGTCGGCGACAATCAGCTGCGCCCCCTGGCGCAGGCGCCGCTTCATCTGCGAAGCGAACACCGGATGGGCGTCGGTGGGGTTGGCGCCGATCACCATGATCACGTCGCTGTCCATCACGGAATCGAAGGTCTGCGTGCCCGCCGATTCGCCCAACGTGGCCTTGAGCCCGTAGCCCGTGGGGGAATGGCAGACCCGCGCGCAGGTGTCGACGTTGTTGTTGCCAAACGCGGCCCGCACGAGTTTCTGCACCAGAAAGGTTTCTTCGTTGGTGCAGCGGCTGGAGGTGATGCCGCCAATGCTGTCGCGCCCGTACTGCGCCTGGATGCGGCGCATCTCGGACGCCGCATGGGCGATCGCCTCTTCCCAGCTGACTTCGCGCCAGGGTTCAAAGATCGTGGCACGGATCATGGGCTTGGTGATGCGGTCGGGGTGCGTGGCGTAGCCGATGGCGAAGCGGCCTTTCACGCAGCTGTGGCCGTGGTTGGCGTGTCCGTCCTTGTTCGGCACCATGCGCACCACTTCTTCGCCGCGCATCTCGGCGCGGAACGAGCAGCCGACGCCGCAATACGCACAAGTCGTCACCACGCTGTGCTCGGCCTGGCCCTGCTCGATCAGGGATTTTTCCGAGAGCGTCGCGGTCGGACACGCCTGTACACAAGCACCGCAGGAAACACACTCCGATTCGAGGAATGATTCCCCCTGGCTCGCCACGACGACGGAATCAAAGCCGCGCCCGGCGATGGTCAGCGCCAGCGTCCCCTGCTGTTCATCGCAGGCGCGCACGCAGCGCGAGCAGACAATGCACTTGCTGGCATCGAAGGTGAAATAGGGATTGGATTCGTCCTTGGGCGCGTCCAGGTGATTGGCGCCGGCGTAGCCGTAGCGCACCTCGCGCAATCCCACCGCACCGGCCATGTCCTGCAGCTCGCAATGGCCGTTCGCGGGACAGGTCAGGCAATCGAGCGGGTGATCAGAGATGTACAGCTCCATGACACCGCGCCGGAGCTTCGCCAGCTCGCTGTTCTGCGTGGTGACCTTCATGCCCTGCGCCACCGGCGTGGTGCAGGAGGCCGGGAAGCCCTTCACGCCCTCGATCTGCACCAGGCAGAGGCGGCAGGAACCGAAGGCCTCGAGCTGGTCGGTGGCGCAGAGCTTCGGGATCTTCAGGTCTGCGAGCGCCGCGGCACGCATCACTGAGGTACCGGCCGGCACGCTGATTTCGCAGCCGTCGATCGTCAGCGTGACCTGGGTCTCGGAAATGCACGCCGGCGTGCCCAGATCATTTTCGGCAATGGATTGCATGGCTAACTTCCAGCCGCGACCGCGGCGATGGGTTTGACGAAATCTTCGGGGAAATGTTCCAGCGCGGACAGCACCGGGAGCGGGGTCAGGCCGCCTAGTGCGCACAGCGAGCCGTGGGTCAGCGTATTGCACAGGTCCCGCAGCAACGCTTCCTGCATGGCGGTACGGTCGCCGGCGCGCAGCCGGTCGATGACCTCGACGCCGCGCGTCGAGCCGATGCGGCAGGGCGTACACTTGCCGCAGGATTCGATGGCGCAGAACTCGAGCGCGTAGCGGGCCTGCGCGGCCATGTCGACGGTGTCATCGAACACGACGATGCCGCCGTGCCCGAGCATGCCCCCGCCCTGCGCGAAGGCCTCGTAATCGAGCGGCGTATCAAACTTCGATTCCGGCCAGTAGGAGCCAAGCGGTCCGCCCACCTGCACGGCGCGGATCGGCCGGCCGGAGCGGGTGCCGCCGCCGTATTCATGCAGCAGCGTTCGCAGCGTCACGCCGAAGGCGCATTCCACCAGCCCGCCGCGCTTGATGTTGCCGGCCAGCTGGATCGGCAGCGTGCCACGCGAGCGGCCCATGCCAAAATCGCGATAGTAGGCCGCACCCCGCTGCAGCACGATCGGCACGCTGGCGAAGGTAATGACATTGTTGACCACGGTCGGGCACCCGAACGCCCCCTTGATCGCCGGGAGCGGCGGCTTGAAGCGCACCTGGCCGCGCTTGCCTTCGAGCGATTCGAGGAGCGAGGTCTCTTCACCGCAGATGTAGGCGCCGGCGCCGAGGCGCACCTCGAGGTCGAAGGCGCGGCCCGAACCGGCGACGTTGGCGCCGAGGTACCCGGCCACGCGGGCCGCGGCGATGGCCGCGTTAAGCGCCGTGTGCGCATGCGGATATTCGCAGCGCAGATAAATGAACCCCTTGGTCGCGCCAACCGCAAGCGCCGAAATCGTCATTCCTTCAATGAGGCAGAACGGGTCGCCTTCCATGAGCAGGCGATCGGAGTAGGTGCCGGAATCGCCCTCGTCCGCATTGCAGACGATATATTTCTGCGCGCCCGGCGTATCGAGCACGGTGCGCCACTTGATGCCGGTGGGGAACGCGGCGCCGCCGCGGCCACGGAGCCCCGAATCGGTTAGCGTCTGCACGATGGCCGCGCTCGTCATGGCCACTGCGGCCTTGAGCCCGGCGTAGCCGCCGTGCGCGCGGTAGTCCTCGAGGTTCAGCGGGTCTATGACACCGAGCCGCCCCGTGGTCAACCGCTCCTGCTTGTGCAGGTAGGGGATCGATTCGATCGGACCCTGGCACAGCGCGTGCGTCTTGCCGGCGAGGAACCCGCCCGCAAAGAGGCCGGCGACATCGCCGACCTGCACCGGCCCGTAGGCCACGCGGCCCGTGGCCGTCTGCACCTCGATGAGCGGCTCGAGCCAGAACGCGCCGCGTGAACCATTGCGCACCACGCGAACGTCCTGTTTGGTTCGCGCCGCTTCCGCGGTAATCGCGCGCGCCACCGCTTCGGCGCCCAGGGCCAGGGCCGTTGCCTCGCGCGGAATGTAGACCGTGGTGCTCATGTCATTTCGCAGTCAACGTATCGAACTTCGCCGGCGTGACGAGCGCATGTAATTCCTTGTCGATCATCAGCGACGGACCGCAGGCGCAGTTGCCCAGACAGTAGACCGGCTCGAGCGTATAGCGACCATCGGCGCTGGTGCCATGAAAATCAATGCCCAGTTTTTTCTTCGCGTGGACTTCCAGCGCCGCGGACCCCACCGCCTGACAGGCTTCCGCGCGGCACAGGTAGATGACCTGCTTGCCCGGTTTGGCCTGGCGGAAAAAATGGTAGAAGCTCAGCACGCCGTGCACTTCGGCCCGCGACAGGTTGAGTTCAAAGGCGACCAGCGGCACTGCGCGCGGCGGTACCCAGCCGAGCCGATCCTGTATGCCGTGCAGAACGGGCAGCAGCGCCCCCTGCAGCGCGCGATTTTCCTTTATGGCTGCCAGCACCGCGGTGCGTTCGGCCGGCGGCAGGTCGGAACCGGGCTCGACGCGCACGGGAATGGTGACCGGCCGTCGCGCGCTCATGCCAGCTCTCCGCAATAAACCGTAAAGCGTGGCGGACGCACCCAGCCCACGAGTGTCATTCCCGCTTCAGTGGCAAGCTGCAATGCCAGCGTAGTAGGCGCGGAGATCGCTGCCACCAGCATACAACCCACCTCAGCCGCTTTATGGACCACTTCATAAGAAGCGCGCGAAGTGACCAGCAGCGCGTGGGGCACGCCCCCGGCGCGCAGCACCGCGCCCACCGCCTTGTCGATGGCATTGTGGCGCCCGACATCCTCGCGCACCGTGAAGCCGCCATCGGTCGTCAAGAGCGCCGCGGCATGCACGGCGCCGCTGGCATCGTTAAAGGGCTGGAGCGTGGCCAGCCGCTCCATGCCCGCGCGCAGCGCTGCGGCGTCAAGCAGCGCCGGCCCCGGTGCGACGCGCCGCACTGGACGGATCGCCGCTTCCAGTGTCGAGGTGCCGCACAGGCCGCAGCCGGTGCGGCCGGTGAGATTGCGCTCGCGCGTTTCGAGCAATGCAAATCGCATTTCAGGTATCCGCATCTGCAGGGCTACGCCGTGCGGCGTCCACGTCTGCTCGACCATCGTAAGTTCATCCGCCCTCCTGACAATGCCTTCAGTCAAGGCGAACCCCAGGCCAAAGTCTTCCAGGTCTGCGGGTGTCGCCATCATAACCGCGTGCGGCAGGCCATTGAAATGCATGGCCACCGCGGTCTCCGTCGCCAGGGTTTCGGTGACCGCTGCGACCGCGGCACCGTCCATGCGCCGCGCCGCCACATCCGCGGTTGGACTCACCATAATGTCCGCCATCAATAAACGACGACGGTGCGGATCGACTCACCCCGGCTCATCAGTTCGAACCCTTCGTTGATGCGCTCGAGCGGCAGCGTGTGGGTGATCAGATCATCGATGTTGATCTTCCGCTCCATGTACCAGTCGACGATCTTCGGGACGTCGGTGCGGCCACGCGCGCCCCCGAAAGCCGTGCCGCGCCACACGCGCCCGGTAACCAGCTGGAACGGCCGCGTGGCGATCTCCTGGCCGGCCGCTGCGACGCCGATGATGATGCTCTGCCCCCAGCCACGGTGGCAGCACTCGAGCGCCTGGCGCATGACCTGTGTGTTGCCGATGCACTCGAAGCTGTAGTCGGCGCCACCCTTCGTCAGTTCGACCAGGTGCGCGACGAGGTCGCCCTTGATCTCTTTTGGATTGACGAAATGCGTCAGGCCGAACTTGCGCGCCAGCTGCTCGCGCGCCGGGTTGGTGTCGACGCCGATGATCATGTCAGCGCCAGCGAGCCTGGCGCCCTGCACGACGTTGAGCCCGATGCCACCGAGCCCAAATACGACGACGTTGGCTCCAGGCTCTACCTTGGCTGTGAAGATCACGGCACCGATCCCGGTGGTCACGCCGCAGCCGATGTAGCAGGCCTTGTCGAACGGTGCGTCCTCGCGGATCTTCGCCACGGCGATCTCCGGCAACACCGTGTAGTTCGCGAAAGTGGAGCAACCCATATAG
>JAYUZI010000011.1:0-13872 GCA_043751915.1 Gammaproteobacteria bacterium
GATGAGCTACGCCCGACACCGTGATTTTCCTCGTGCGCTGGCCCTCGCCAACGCGCTGGCCGACGCGGCGCGCAGCATCGCCCGCGGTTACTTCCGCCAACCCATCGAAGTGGAACAGAAGGCCGACCGGAGCCCGGTGACCGTCGCCGACCGCGCGATCGAGACCGAGATGCGCCGGCTCATCCGCGCCGAGTTTCCAACGCACGGCATCCAGGGCGAGGAATTCGCCGCCGAGGCCGGCACGGAATTCACCTGGGTGCTCGACCCGATCGACGGCACCAAGAGCTTCGTCAGCGGTTTCCCGCTGTTTGGGTCGCTCATTGCGCTGGAGCGCGCGTCGTGCGCCGTGCTCGGCGTCATCGAGGCGCCGGCGCAGGGCGAGCGCTGGGTGGGCGCCGAGGGCGCGGTCACGACGTTCAACGCCGAGCCGGTTCGAACCAGCAACTGCGCATCTATCGAAGAGGCGCGCGTCTACTGCACTTCGGCCGACACTTTTCATGGCGACTATCTGCGGCGCTATGACGCCCTGACGCGCCGCGCGCTCATGCGCCGCTATGGGGGCGATTGCTATATCTACGGCCTGCTGGCTTCCGGCCACTGCGACCTGGTGATCGAGGCGGCACTGAAACCGCATGATTTCCAGGCTTTGGTACCCATCGTGGCAGGCGCCGGCGGCAAGATCAGCGACTGGGACGGCAAGCCGCTGACTTCACACTCGGGCGATCGCGTCGTGGCGGCCGCCACCGAGCCGTTGTGGGCACAGGCGATCGCGGCGCTGCGCGGCCCCTGAGAACGGTTATCCTGCAGCCATGCGCATCGACTTCACCAAGATGCACGGACTCGGCAATGACTTCATCTTGCTGGAGGCGCCTCCGGGCGGCGCCCTGCCCAGCGCCAGCCAGTGGCGTGCGCTGGCCGACCGCCATGCCGGCATCGGCTTCGACCAGGCGCTGCTGCTCGAGCCACCGCGCCAGCCCGGCACAGCAGTTCACTACCGCGTGTTCAACGCGGACGGGAGCGAAGTCGAGCAGTGCGGCAACGGCGCGCGCTGCGTCGCGCGCTACCTGCAGCTGCAGGGCCACGTAGCGCCGGACGGCGCATTGAATATGGGCAGTACCGGCGGCACGGTGGCGGCACGCGTGCAGCCGAATGGACGCGTGGCCGTCGATCTGGGCGTCCCTGATTTCAATCCCGCCTCACTCCCGTTGCTGGTGGGCGCCGCAGAGGCGACCTACACACTGGCCGTGGCGGGCGAAACCATCGAGTTCGGCGCGGTGTCGATCGGCAATCCGCACGCCGTGCTGCGCGTGGCCGCCGTCGAGAGCGCGCCGGTCGAGCGGCTCGGTCGCGCGCTGCAGGCGCACGTGGGCTTTCCGCGCCAGGTGAACGTGGGTTTCATGGAGATCGTCGACAGCGCGCACATCCGGCTGCGGGTTTTCGAGCGTGGCGTGGGCGAGACGCGCGCCTGCGGCACCGGCGCCTGCGCCGCGGTCGCGGTCGGCCGTTCCCTCGGGCTCCTCGGCGCCGACGTCGAGGTGCATGTTCCGGGCGGCCGGCTCGGCGTACACTGGGAAGGGCCAGGGCAGCGCGTGTGGCTGACCGGCCCGGCCGAGGTGGCGTTCACCGGTCAGGTCGAGATCTGAACATTCCAAGGCAAGAGGATTTTCCAGGATGACCAGCAAACCCGCGCAGGGGCTGAGCGCCGAGACAATCGACGAGCAGGCGATCGGCCAGTACCTGCAGCAGCATCCGGATCTGTTCGACCGCCATCCGCAACTGCTCACGCGGTTGCGACTGGTGCATCCGCGCACCGGCACCACGGTCTCGCTGATCGAGCGGCAGGTGGATGTGCTGCGCGAAAAGCAGGCCGCCAGCGAGCAGAAACTCGCGGAATTCGTGCGCGTGGCGCGCACCAACGACGCGCTCGCCGACAAGATTCACCGCTTCACGCGCCGCTTGCTGCGCACCGCAACGCGCGCGCAGGCGCTGGCGCAGATCGAGTCCAGTTTGCGCGAGGATTTCGACGCCCACCATGCCGTGCTGGTATTGCCCGTCGCCGCGGGTGACGCGCGCGCCGCAACGGCGGAGGCGGCGAGCCGCTTTGTGCGCATCGTGACGGTCGACGACCCTATTCTCAAGAGCTTCGAGTCGCTGTTCGGTAGCGGCCGCCCGCGCTGTGGCCAGGTGCGCGACAGCCAGCGCGAATTCCTGTTCGGTAACGATGCGAGTGCCATCGGCTCGGTGGCGCTCATTCCGCTCTCGGTCATGGTGCCGCAGGGCCTGCTGGCGATCGGCAGCGTCGAGCGTGACCATTTCCATCCGGGCATGAGCACGGAATTCCTGTCGCGGATGGCCGAACTGATCGCCGATTCGATCTCGCGCGCCTGAACGCAGCGGATCTTGCACGCGTGACAGGTGCAGCGGGCTGGATCGAGCGTTTCCAGCAACATCTGGCCAGCGAGCGGCGCCTGTCGCCGCATACGGTCAGCGCCTACCGCCGCGAGCTCGACGCCTTCGCGCAATGGTGCGTACGCGGCGAGCTGCGCGACTGGGCCCGCATCGAGGGCCACCATGTGCGCAGCTTTGCGGCGCGCAGCCACGCCGGCGGGCTCCAGGCACGGAGCGTGCAGCGGCGCCTCTCGGCGCTGCGCACGTTTTTCAGCTTCCTGATCCGCGAGGGTCTGGTACAGACCAATCCTGCGCTCGACATCCGCGCGCCCAAGGCCGGCAAGCGATTGCCGCATACGCTCGATGTCGACCAGATGGGCGCACTCCTGGCGATGAAACCCGAGGGCACGCTGCAGATACGCGACCTGGCAATGATGGAGTTGCTGTATTCCTCCGGGCTCCGGCTCGCCGAACTGGTGGGTCTGAGCCTCGGCGACCTGGACCTGGCCGATCGCACGGTGCGCGTGATGGGCAAGGGCAGCAAGGCGCGCATCATGCCGGTGGGCAAGCAGGCGGTCGCGGCGCTCCAGCGCTGGCTGCGCGAGCGATCGGCGCTGGCGGCCGGGGACGAAAAGGCCGTCTTTGTCGGCCAGCGCGGCCGGCGCCTCGGTGCCCGCGCGGTGCAGCTGCTGGTGGCACGCCACGCACGCGCGCAGGGCTTGCCCACCGGGGTGCATCCCCATCTATTCCGCCATTCCTTCGCCACCCACCTGCTTGAGTCGAGCCGCGACCTGCGGGCCGTCCAGGAACTGTTGGGCCACGCCAGCATCAGCAGCACGCAGATCTACACCCACCTTGATTTCCAGCACCTCGCCCGCATCTACGAGAGTTCGCATCCGCGCGCACGCCGCCGCGGGTAACTCTCTGTAAACCAAGGGGCCGCCGATGAGCCAGACGTTCGACCCCCATTCCACCACCATCCTGGCCGTGCGCCGGTTTGGTGTCATTGCCCTTGGCGGGGACGGTCAGGTCACACTCGGCGCCACGGTGATGAAATCCAACGCCCGCAAGGTCCGCAGGCTCGCGAGCGGCAAGGTAGTCGCCGGCTTCGCGGGCGGTACCGCCGACGCCTTCACTCTTTTTGAGCGCTTCGAAGGCAAGCTCGAGAAATTCGGCAATCTGACCCGCGCGGCGATCGAGCTCGCCAAGGACTGGCGCGCCGACCGATACCTGCGCCGGCTCGAGGCACTGCTGCTGGTCGGCGACCCGCAGAGCCTGTTCGTGATTTCAGGAAATGGGGACGTCATCGAGCCGGAACATGAGCTCGCCGCGATCGGCTCAGGCGGACCGTTTGCACAGGCCGCCGCGCTGGCGCTGCTCCAGAATACGGAACTGACGGCGCACGATATCGTCGAGCGTGCGCTCAACATCGCCGCCGACATCTGCATCTACACCAACCGCAACCTCATCATCGAGGAGCTGGCTTCGTGACGCCGCAGCAGATCGTCGAGGAGCTCGACAAGCACATCATCGGCCAGGGCGCCGCCAAGCGCTCGGTGGCGATCGCGCTGCGCAATCGCTGGCGTCGCATGCAGGTCGACGAACCGCTCCGTCAGGAGATCACGCCCAAGAACATCCTGATGATCGGCCCGACCGGCTGCGGCAAGACCGAGATCGCGCGGCGCCTGGCGCGCCTCGCGAACGCGCCGTTCGTGAAGGTGGAGGCCACCAAGTTCACCGAAGTAGGCTACGTCGGCCGCGAGGTCGACTCGATCATCAAGGAGCTCGCCGAGGTCGCCGTCAAGATGACGCGCGAGGCGGAAGTCGCTCGCGTGCGCGAACCGGCGCGCGCCGGCGCGCAGGAGCGGGTGCTCGACGCGCTGCTGCCAAAACCAAAGCTCAGTGGCTTTTCCACCGACGAGCCGCCGCAGCCCCGTGACGCCGAGACCCGGCAGAAATTCCGCGAGCTGTTGCTGCGCGGTGAACTCGATGAGCGCGAGATCGAGATCGAAGTGCGCGCGCTCCCGGCAGGCGTCGAGATCATGGCGCCGCCCGGCATGGAGGAAATGCAGCAGCAGTTGCAGTCGATGTTCCAGAATCTTGGCAATACACGCAGCAAACCGCGACGCCTGAAGGTTCGCGAGGCGCTGAAGCTCCTGGTCGAAGAAGAAGCCGGCAAACTCGTCAATGAGGAAGAACTCAAGGCACGCGCGCTTGTTAACGCCGAGCAGAACGGCATCGTCTTCATCGACGAGATTGACAAGATCTGCCGCCGCCAGGACACCATCGGCGCCGACGTTTCGCGCGAAGGTGTGCAACGCGACCTGCTGCCGCTGGTCGAGGGCTGCACCGTGAGCACCAAGTACGGCCAGATCAAGACCGACCACGTGCTGTTCATCGCCTCCGGCGCCTTCCACATGTCGAAGCCCTCGGATCTGATCCCCGAACTGCAGGGACGCTTCCCGATCCGCGTCGAACTCGATTCACTCAAGGTGGAAGATTTCGTGCGCATCCTCACCGAACCCGACGCCTCGCTGACCACGCAATACCGCGCGTTGCTCGGCACCGAGGAGGTGAAGCTGGAATTCGCCGCCGACGGCGTGCGCCGCATCGCCGAGCTGGCACACCATGTGAATGAGCGCACCGAGAACATCGGCGCGCGGCGGCTCCACACGGTCATGGAACGACTCCTGGAAGTGATCTCCTTCGCCGCCAGCGAACAACGTGGCACGGAACTCAAAGTCGACGCCGCCTATGTCGACGCGCACCTCGGGAACCTCGCGAAAGATGAAGACCTGAGCCGCTACATTCTCTAGGCATCGGTCTCTAGGCGGCGGCGCTCGCCGCGCGGCGTGCATGCCGTTCGCGGCGGAAGTGCGCGACGGTGAGCGCCAGCGCTACGGCCTGCAGCAGCGCGCAGGCGTAGAGCGGCGCACCGATGCGCCAGTCGCCGCGCGGCAGGTGCCCCACGATCGTCAGCAGTGTTGCACCGATCGGCGGCGCCATCACCGCCATCAGGCTGTTCAGGCCGCCGACCGCGCCGAGCGTCTTGCCCTGGTCGTGCGCGTCCGCGGCACTGGAAATGATGCTCTGGATGGTCGCGCCGACGGTCGCGCCGAGGAGATTCACGAAGATGATCGCGAACATCATCCAGCTTTGCGTGGCCGCGCCCCACATCGCATAGGCGAAGGTCGAGGAAATCAGGCCCATTACCGCAAGCCGCCGCGGGCTGACGACCCGCAGGATCCGCCCCAGCAGCAACCCCTGCACAATGGCCGCCACCACGCCTACGGCCGCGAGTGACCAGCCGTTCTCGAGCGGCCCCCAGCCGAACTTGAAGGTGGTGTACAGCACCCAGCAGGTGTAGAGGATGAACTGTGCCAGGCCGGCACAGGCTACGACGCCGACCAGTGGCGCCGCACCCTTGAGCTGCGCCAGTCCCCGCAGCGAGCGGAACGGGTCGGTGTTCCGCCACTCGAAGCGGCGCCGGCGCTCCGGTGGGAGCGACTCGGGCAGCACGAAGTATCCATACAGCAGGTTGAGCACCGCGAGGCACCCGGCAGCCAGGAACGGCAACCGCAGGTTGACCGCGCCCAGGAGCCCACCGATAACCGGGCCCAGCACGAAGCCGACGCCGAACATTGCGCCCAGCATGCCGAAGCGCTTGGCACGCTCTTCGGGCGGCGTGATATCGGCCACGTAGGCATTGGCGACCGCCAGATTGGATTGCATCGCGCCGGCCACCAGGCGGATGCCGATCAGCAGGTGGAGCGAAGTCACCATCGCGGTGGCAAAGAAGCTGAACATCAGACCGCAGAAGCCGATCAGCAGCACCGGTCGGCGGCCAAAGCTGTCGGAGAGCGCGCCCAGGATCGGTGAGCCGAAGAAATTCGCAAAGCCAAAGGCAATGGTGACAGCGCCATACCAGAACGCCTGGTCGGTCTGTGAGCCCGTGAAAGTGCCCACCAGCGCCGGCAGCACCGGGATTATGAGGCCGATCGAGATCATGTCGATCAGCGCCGTCACCATGATGAACGGCATGGCCGCCGCGCGGCTCTGGCGCGCGGCGAACGGGCTGATACGCGGCGGGGTGTCTGGCACGGTCAGGGAGCGGCGGCACGCGGCCGCTGGCGCTTACTTCTTGGCGGTGGTCTTCGCCTTTGCCGGGGCGCTCTTCGGCTTGTTCTTGGAAGGATCCTTCGGACGCGATTTCCCGAACGAGCCTGCGTAAATCTTGCCACGACGAGTCTTGCGATCACCCTTGCCCACTCAGCTTCTCCAAAATGTGGTCGAAGGGCCGAGAGTCTAGTGATTCAAGGGCGGGGGCGCAAACCTGTCGGACCGGCGCCAGGTCCCGCGACGAGACAGTCAGTGGCCGAGCAGCTCCTCCAGCACATCGGCGGCCGCGCGTCCGAACCGGCGCGTCAGACGCCGCAGCAGGTCAACATCCACGGGTTGCGGAGCGCCGGCGAGTACCTGGCGCGCGTCTGCAACGTCCTGCGAGCCACCCGCAAAGCACTTCATCGCGATGAAATCCTCCCGGGTTACCACGCGCAGCGTCTGACCCCGAAATGGCACGGCAATCGCTCGCGAGAGGGTCTCCGGGTCGAGTCCCCGCAACCCGGCAAGGAGCTCCACACGATTCTCGTGCCGATCACTCAGCGCAAGCAGCGCCGGAATAGGGTCGTCCGGCTCACCGCGCCTCAGTTCAGTCGTGAATCCGGCGCGACGACATGCTTTCTCGAGTTGTCCAAGCTTTGCAAGTGTAACTGAAACCAGCGCATCGGCGTCGGTTGTCGCCCTGATGCTCCCATGCACCGCCGCTGCCATGGCGCCAATGATTGCGTACGAAACCGCTTGCTTGTTCAGCACCGTCAACACATCGAGCAATAACAGTGCCGATTGACCCGGTGCGCGCGTTCTCATCGGGATCGCCGATGCGAGGCCGCGGCGCGATGGAGCGACGTCACGAGTTCGGAGTGTCTGAGCTGGGCTTCGAGTCGTTCCTCCGGTATGAGATGGCGAACGCCCTGCAATAGTTTCGAGCGTGCCTCCTCGGCCAACCGGGAATGTGCTCCCACCGTCGGAGTCCCGGGTTCGCGTGGCACAAAGACGCCAGCCTCCTCAGGCACCTTCCCCAATTGCAGTACCACGGGCAATTTCAGGCGGACCGCAATCCGAATCAGCAGCTCGAGCGAAAGCGCGCTCACGCTGCCGTTCATAACCTTGCTCAGCGTGGGTTGTGGGATGCCCAATTCACGGGCGGCGCTCGCCTGCCGCACTCCTCGCTTCCTGAGGCAGCGGGCAATCTGCATCGCCAGATCGCTGCGCAAGGTCTGAATCGTGGCCACATCAGGCGGATTCAAGTCGGGCCTCCAGAGCTTCTATAACATATTAAATATATCATGTGTCTTTTAACTATGCTCGTTCGGGTGTTGCAGGGGAGTCCGCAACAAGCGGGCGGTACTGTGAAAAGGCGTTGAATTTTGACCCGGTTTCAGCGCATTCCGGCGTCCCACGCAGACTGGGTCAATATCGGGTAGGCGCCGGCAATTGCCAGGAGATGCCGTTCATCTGGCGAGTCAATTTTGGACGCCGCCCCCGGTCCTTCGAAAGCGCCTGTTCACAAGCACAGTCATGGCACTTTGGATTCAGCCACGAAGTTGCGCTCTTCTTCACATTGCCCGGCCACCGGGAGCAGATCGCTGAGGCTGGCCGGGTTCTGGTCAGCCTAACTTACCGGTACCGCGCCAGGATCTTCGCCAGCGTCGCCGAGCCGGGATTGAGGGTCGCGTAGGGAATCTGATTCAGCGGCAGGTCCGGGGTCGCGTTCAACTCGTGGAACTCCGGCTGGCCGGCACTGATGTGCAGGAGCCCGGTGAGGTATTCCTGGCTGCGGAGCCGCTCGCGGATGCGCGCCAGCGCGGCGCCGCGGTCGGTCGGGTCGTACTCGGCGTCGACCTTGCGCAGGATGATACGGCTCCCATCGTGCATGGTCACCGGCACCGACTCGCCCGCACCGTACTGCACAGTTATGTTGCTTGCCGGCGCGACGAAGTCGGCGTGCACGGCTTCCTCGTAGTGTTCGCGCGAGTACTCGTAGCTCTTGGTCGAGCCCTCGTGATCGTTGAAGGTGACACAGGGCGACAGCACGTCGATGAGCGCAAAGCCGTCGTGGTGCAGAGCCGCCTGGATCAGCGGCACCAGCTGTGCCTTGTCGCCCGAGAAACTGCGGGCCACGAACGAGGCGCCGAGCGTGAGCGCCAGCTGCACCGGGTCGATCGGCGCCTGATTATTGACCTCGCCCTTCTTGGCCGTGGTGCCAATGTCCGCAGAGGCCGAAAACTGGCCCTTGGTGAGTCCGTAGACGCCGTTGTTCTCGATGATGTACACCATGTTGAGATTGCGGCGGATCGCGTGGATAAACTGCCCCAGGCCGATCGACAGCGTGTCGCCGTCGCCCGAGATGCCGATGTAGCTGAGCTTGCGGTTGGCCGCGTTCGCGCCGGTTGCTACGGAAGGCATCCTGCCATGCACGGAGTTGAACCCGTGGGAACCACTCACAAAATACGCGGTGGTCTTCGACGAGCAACCGATGCCGGAGAGCTTGACCAGGGTCCGCGGCTCGACCGCGTTGGCCCAGCAGGCCTCGACAATGGCGGCGGTGATCGAGTCATGCCCGCAGCCCGCGCACAGCGTGGAATTGGCGCCTTCATAATCGCGGCGCGTCAGGCCGCGCGAATTCTTCGGCAGGTCCGGATGCGCAACCTTGGGCTTTGCCATGAAACTCATGGCCGCACCAGCTGCGCCGCCGGACGCGCATGATCCTGGACCGCGGCCATGACACCGTCCATGACGTAGCTGGCCGCCAGCGGCAGGCCGTTGTAATGCAAAATCGAGCGCATGCGACTTTTGGCCACGCCGGTTTCCAGTGTCAGGAGCGAACGCAGCTGCGCGTCTCGATTCTGCTCGACGATGAAATTGAGCTGGTGCGCCTCGAGGAACTGCTCGACTTCCGCGCCGAAAGGAAAGCCGCGCACCCGCATATAGTCGATCTTCAGGCCCTGGGCGCGCAGCCGCGCGATCGCCTCGCGCACCGGCGCGTCGCCGCTCCCCACCGTGACGATGGCGAGTTCTTCGCTGCTGCCCGTTTCGATTACGGCCTTGGGCACCAGACGCGCGGCGGTGAGCCATTTCTTGCGAAGCCGGTCAACCACCACCTGGTATTCGCGTGAATCCTCGGTGTAGGCACCGTACTGGTTGTGGCCCGAGCCGCGCGCGAAATAGGCGCCTTTGGAGCTGACGCCGGGAATAGTGCGCTGGGGAATGCCGTCGTCGTCATGGTCGTAATAGCGCCAGAACTTGTCGATCTTGGCGAGCTCCGCCTCGTCGAGCACCTTGCCGCGATCGGGCAGGTAGCTGTCATCCCACTTGAATTCCGGGCACATCCAGTCGTTCATGCCTATATCGATATCCGACAGCACCAGGATGGGCGTCTGCAGACGCTCGGCGAGATCAAAGGCCACGGGCGCAAACTGGAAGCATTCTTCCGGATTCGCCGGATACAGGCAGACCTGGCGCGTGTCGCCGTGCGAGGCGTAGGCAGCCGAGCGGATGTCGCACTGCTGGGTGCGCGTCGGCATGCCGGTCGAGGGCCCTACTCGCTGAACGTCGAAGATAACAGTGGGTGTCTCCGTGTAGTACGCCAGGCCGATGAACTCCTGCATCAGCGACAGGCCCGGGCCGGACGTCGCGGTGAAGGCGCGCGCGCCATTCCACGAGGCGCCGATCACCATGCCGACCGAGGCAAGCTCGTCCTCGGCCTGGATCGAGATGTAATTCTTGCGGCCGGTAACCGGATCGGTGCGGAGTTTTTCGGCAAACCCCTTGAAGGCGTCCATCAGCGAGGTCGAGGGCGTGATCGGATACCAGGCGGCGACGGTAGCGCCGGCGTAGACGCAGCCCAGACCCGCGGCCGTATTGCCGTCGATGATGATCTGGCCGCGCGTGGCGTCCATCTTCTCGATGCGCAGCGGCAGCGGGCAGGCGAAATGCTGCTGCGCGTAGTCGTAGCCGAGCTGGATCGCCTTCATGTTGCTGTCGACCAGCTGCGGTTTCTTCGCGTAGGTCTCGGTCAGCAGCGCGCGGATCACCTCGACATCAAGGTCGTGCAACGCGGCCAGCGCGCCCGCGTAGCAGATATTCTTCATCAGGATGCGGGTGCGTGCGCCGTTGAAATTCTCGTTGCACAGGCGCGCCAGCGGCACGCCCAGCACCGTGACGTCATCGCGCATCTGCAGCAGTGCCGGCCGCGGCCAGGTGGAATCGTAGAGAAAATAGCCGCCGGAGGTGACTTCCTGCAGGTCGCGCGCGTAGGTCTCGGAATTCAGCGCCACCATGATGTCGACCTGGCCGCTGCGCGCGCGGTAGCCGTCGCGGGTCACGCGGATCTCGTACCAGGTCGGCAGGCCCTGGATGTTCGAGGGGAAATAATTCTTGCCGACCACGGGCACACCGCTGCGGAATACGGCCTTCATCAGCAAGCCGTTGGCGCTGGCCGAACCGGTACCGTTGACGGTGCCGATCTTGATGACGAAATCGTTTACGCGATCTGGTGCTGCGTACGGCATGCGGGTTCACCATCTCCGGCGTGGGGCCAATGAATCGTGGATTTCTGCATATCCCAGGCGGCTGTCGGGCAGCGCTCCGCGCACAATCCACAGTGCACGCAGAGGTTCTCGTCTTTGACCATGACACGGCCGGTTTGTTTCAGCGCCCTGGACACGTATAGCGGCTGCGTGAGCACCTTGGCCGGCGCGCGCAGGCGCGTGCGCAGCTCGGCTTCCTCGCCGCCCGCCGTGATCGTCAGGCAGTCAACCGGGCAGACGTCGATGCAGGCGTCGCACTCGATGCACAATTTCGCCTCGAATACCGTCTGCACGTCGCAGTTCAGGCACCGTTGCGCTTCCTGCGCCGCCTGCTCGGGCTTGAAGCCCAGCTCAACCTCGATGTCGACCTTCTTGAAGCGCTCCTTGAGCGAGACATGCGGCACCAGCCGGCGCTCGAGGCTCGCATAGTCATTGCTGTAGGCCCACTCGTGCATGCCCATCTTGACGCTGCTGAGCTTGACAGTGGCTACAGGACGACTGGCGGCTACATGTCCCTGCAGGTAGCTGTGCATCGAGATGGCCGCCTGGTGGCCGTGCTCGACCGCCCAGATGATGTTTTTCGGTCCGAAGGCCGAGTCGCCGCCGAAGTACACACCGGCGCGCGTCGACTGGAAAGTCCTGGCGTCGACTTTCGGCACACTCCATTTGTCGAACTCGATGCCCAGGTCGCGCTCGATCCAGGGAAAGGCGTTCTCCTGGCCGATGGCGAGAATCACGTCGTCGCAAGGCACCAGTTCTTCGCCGGCGACGCGCTCGGCGGTGATGCGCCCGTCCTTCAGCTCGTATTCCATCTGCTCGAAAATCATGCCCGTGAGCTTACCGTTCTCGACCACAAAGCGCTTAGGCGCCCGGTTGACCACGATCTCGACGTTCTCGGCTTCGGCGTCTTCGAGTTCCCAGTCGGAAGCCTTGAAGAAACCGCGCGGCTTGCGCGCCATGACCTTGACGCTTTTCGCGCCGAGCCGGAGCGAGGTGCGGCAGCAATCCATCGCCGTGTTGCCAACGCCGATGATCAGCACACGCTCGCCGATTTTGTCGATGTGCTCGAAGGCCACCGACTCGAGCCAGTCGATGCCGATATGGATGCGGTCGGTGTCGCGGCGGCCGGGCAGGTCGAGCTCCTTGCCCTTGGGCGCGCCCGAACCGACGAACACGGCGTCGAACCCCTGTTTTTCCAGCAGGTCACGCATGCCGGTGACCGGCGTGTTGAGCCGCAACTCGACGCCCATGTCGAGGATCAGCCCGATCTCTTCGTCGATGACGCTCGCGGGCAACCGGAACGAGGGGATATTGCTGCGCATCAGCCCGCCGGGCACGCCGAGCCGTTCGAAGATCACGACTTCGTAGCCCAGCGGCGCCAGGTCGTTGGCCACGGTCAATGAGGCTGGGCCAGCACCGATGCAAGCGAGTCGTTTGCCATTGCGTTCGAAGGGTCCGCGCGGCACACGGCCGGCGAGATCGCCCTTGAGGTCCGCAGCCACGCGCTTCAGGCGGCAGATGGCGACCGGCTTTTCCTCGACCCGGCCGCGGCGGCAGGCCGGTTCGCAGGGGCGGTCGCAGACCCTTCCGAGGATGCCCGGGAAGACGTTTGATTCGCGATTGAGCAGGTAGGCGTCGGTGTGGCGTCCCTGGGCGATCAGGCGGATGTACTCGGGCACATCGGTGTGCGCCGGGCAGGCCCACTGGCAGTCTACAACACGATGATAATGTTCAGGGTTTGTGGTATCGGTAGGAGTCATTGGCCGCCGTAATAGCAAATCAACCGGGTTTAGGCGAGAGTAAGTGATGAGTGTACCTGCCCCCGTCGAGATTCGCCTGCGCACGAAGTCCCGGCTGCTCGAGGTCTCGTTTGACGATGGCGCGCACTACCAGTTGCCCGCCGAGTACCTGCGCGTTCACTAGCCTTCCGCGGAGGTACAGGGACATGGCATCGAGACGGGCGTGCTGGTAACCGGCAAGGAACGCGTCGGCATCCGCGCCATTGAACCGATCGGCCACTACGCCGTGCGCCTGCTGTTCAACGACGGCCACGACACGGGGCTCTTTACCTGGAAATATCTGCATGAGCTCGGATCGGAGCGGGCGGCACGCTGGCAGGCCTATCTGCGCAGACTGGAAAACGCGGGTGTCGCACGGCGCGATGTCTAGAGTAACTGCGCAAAAAGAAAGGCCGGGTTATGCACCCGGCCAATTCCTGACAAGACCCCCACTAATTGGCCCCTTTGGGTTACCAACCGGGTGGGGATTTTAAACAACTGACGCCAAAATGATACAGGCGCGTGCAAATAGTTTCTATTGCAGCGCATACTTTTCCGGCATGCGCGGCGCGGTCTTTGGTTACTACAATCGATCACTTGCAACGGAGTTCACGATTGAGTCCAGGCGATCCAGAAACGACTGATTTCGGCTTCGAACAGGTACGGAAAGAGGACAAAGCCAGCCGCGTGCGTGCGGTTTTCGACTCTGTCGCACAGCGTTACGACCTCATGAACGACCTCATGTCGGGGGGTGCACACCGGCTGTGGAAGCAGTTTGCGCTCTCCCTGACGGGGCTCCAGCCAGGGGCCAGAGTGCTCGATGTGGCGGGCGGCACAGGCGACATGTCTGTTGGGCTGGCGCGACAGGTCGGCAAGTCGGGCCTGGTGATGCTTACAGACATCAATGCCGCGATGCTGTCCGCGGGTCGTGACCGGCTCATCGACGCTGGGTCGGTGGGCAATGTGCTGTGCGTGCAGGCCGATGCCGAAGTTTTGCCGTTTGCGGATGCGAGTTTTGACTGCGTTACCATCGGCTTCGGGCTTCGCAACGTCACCGA
>JAYUZI010000012.1:0-5473 GCA_043751915.1 Gammaproteobacteria bacterium
TCACTGTCCCAGGAGCCCCAATCCCTGAGCATGGTTTGCTTGGTGGCCATGGACGTCGTCAGTGGGCCGGGGGTCAGCAGGTAAGGTACGGGAATCATACGAATACTCACGCGTTCTGGCCCGCGGAAACCGGACCGGAGCTACGAACCAGGAGGACTTCTATACAGTAAACTGCCGGTAGCGTACTGTCATCTGTCCGACTGTCAACGGGGTCACGATGCGCCAGATTGAAGTAAATGGACGCAGCTATCGGCTGCCCGCGCAACCGTCGGTGGTCGTGTGCGTGGACGGCTGCGAGCCGGACTACATCGCCCAGGCCATCGCGGGCGGCCGCATGCCCTGGATGAAATCGGTGCTGGCCGGCGGCACGGCCGTGATCGCCGAGTGTGTCGTGCCGACGTTCACCAATCCCAACAACCTCTCGATCGTCACTGGCGCGCCGCCGTCGGTGCACGGCATCTGCGGTAACTACCTCTATGACGTCGCCAACAACGTCGAAGTCATGATGAACGACCCGAAATGGCTGCGCGCGCCCTCCCTGCTCGCTGCGCTCGCGGACGCCGGGTGTTCGGTAGCGGTAGTCACGGCCAAGGACAAGCTGCGCAGGCTCCTCGGCCACGGCATGCGCGGCGTCTGCTTCTCCTCCGAAAAGGCTGATCAGACCACGCTTGCCGAGCACGGCATCGAGGGCGTCATTGAACTCGTGGGGCGGCCGGTGCCCGAGGTCTATAGCGCGGAACTGTCCGAGTTTGTTTTTGCCGCCGGCGTGCGCCTGATGGAGACGCGCCGTCCGGACACCATGTACCTGTCGACCACCGACTACGTGCAGCACAAGTACGCACCGGGTTCCGCGGCGGCCAATGACTTTTACCAGATGATGGACGGCTACCTGGGCACGCTCGACGCGCTCGGTTGTGCCATCGTGGTGACCGCCGACCACGGCATGAATGCCAAGACGCGCCTGGACGCCAGTCCAGACGTCATCTACCTGCAGGACGTGCTCGACGAGTGGTTGGGCGCCGGCCGCACCCGCGTGATCTTGCCTATTACCGATCCTTATGTCGTGCACCACGGTGCCCTCGGTTCTTACGCCACCGTGCACCTGCCGCAAGACGTTGAGCGGGTGGCGATCGCCGCCCGCCTCGCCGCGCTGCGCGGCATCGATCTGGTGCTGTCGCGGACCGAGGCAGCGGAGCGCTTCGAACTGCCCGCAGACCGCATCGGCGACCTGGTGGTAACCTCAATTCGTTCCGTCGTGATTGGCAGCGCCGCGGCGCGCCATGACCTCTCGGGCCTGGATGTGCCGCTGCGTTCGCACGGCGGCCTCTCCGAGCAACGTGTTCCGCTCGTCATGAATCGTCGCATCACCGACTTCGACGCGAATCGCCGCTGGCGCAACTTCGACGCCTTCGACTGGGTACTGAATCGTGCCGCCTGACCAGACCCGCTACCACACCCTGCGCATCGGCGCCACGCGCGTGAGCACCAAGCGCGTCGGCGAGGTCCACAATCCGTACACGGGCGATGTCGCCGGCACCGTGCCTATGGCAACCATCGGCGAGGTACGCAAGGCCATCGCAATGGCACGCGCCTTCCGCTCGCCACTGTCGCGTTACGATCGCTACCAGATCTGCTATCGCGCCGCGGAACTGATCCGCGCGCGGACCGCTGAGCTCTCCGACGTGATCAGCGCGGAAAGTGGCCTCAGCAAGAAGGACTCCATCTACGAAGTCGGCCGCGCCTGCGATGTGTTCCTGTTCGCGGGCAACGCCGCGCTGCAGGACGACGGCCAGATCTACTCCTGTGACCTCACGGCCCACGGCAAGCGCCGGCGCGTCTACACGCTGCGCGAACCACTGCAGGGCGTGATCGCGGCGATCACGCCGTTCAACCACCCGCTGAACCAGGTCGCGCACAAGGTGGCCCCGTCGATCGCTACCAATAACCGCATGGTGCTCAAGCCCTCGGAGAAGACGCCGCTGAGCGCGCTGCTGCTCGCGGACTTGCTCATCGATGCGGGTCTCCCGCCGGAGATGTTCTGCGTCATCACCGGCGACCCACGCGAGATCGCCGACGAACTGCTCACGCATCCCGACGTTGATCTCATCACCTTTACCGGCGGCGTACCGGTCGGCAAGTACATCGCGGCCAAGGCAGTCTACAAGCGACAAGTGCTTGAGCTGGGCGGGAACGATCCGCTCATCGTGATGGAGGACGCCGACGTCGAAGAGGCCGCTACGCTCGCGGTCGCTGGCTCCTACAAGAACTCCGGCCAGCGCTGTACCGCGGTCAAGCGCATGCTGGTCCACGAATCGATCGCCGACCGCTTTGTTGACCTGCTGCTCGAGAAGAGCCGTGCCATCATTTACGGCGACCCGATGGATCCGCGCACCGACATGGGAACCGTGATCGACGCAGCCGCGGCCCGTGGCTTCGAGGATAGGGTCAACGACGCGATCGGCCGTGGCGCCCGGCTGCTCTACGGCAATATTCGCCAGGGTGCACTCTATGCGCCGACGGTTCTCGACCATGTGACACCCGAAATGCCGGTGGTGAAGACCGAAACGTTCGGGCCGGTATCGCCCGTGATCCGCTTCCGCTCGATCGAGGAGGCCATTTGGATCGCGAACTCGACTGACTACGGCCTCTCGTCCGGCGTTTGCACCAATCGCCTCGACTACATCACCCGTTTTGTCTCGGAGCTGAACGTCGGCAGCGTCAACGTGCGCGAGGTGCCCGGCTACCGGCTTGAACTGACGCCGTTCGGCGGCATCAAGGATTCCGGCATCGGCATCAAGGAGGGCGTGCAGGAGGCGATGAAGTCCTTCACCAACATCAAGACCTACTCACTGCCCTGGTGAGTCACGCGCGGGGCGCGCAGTACCGACCCCCGCTATGCTATAAGTCACCAGGCTCGGCACATGGAGTAAACCGTCATCACGACACGGCGCTCGATTCTTCAGAGTGCACTCGCGAGTCTGGGACTGGCCTCCACGGGCCTCGTTGGACCCCTGGCGCGGGCGGCGTTGCCTGCTGGTGCGCTCGACTCGGAAGTGCTCGACAAATTGACTGGCAAGGAGCCGCTTCTAAAGCGTACGTATCGGCCGCCGAACTATGAATCACCGGTCAGCTACCTGAACGACGTTATCACACCCAACGATCGCTTCTTCGTTCGCTGGCATCTTGCCAACATTCCGCTCATCGACGCGAACAGCTGGCGTCTGAGTGTCGGTGGCGACAGTGCGGCTCATGCGGTTGAACTGACGCTGGCACAACTGCAACACGAGTTCGAGCCCGTTGAAACTGTCGCGGTGTGCCAATGCGCGGGGAATCGGCGCGGCCTGTCGGACCCGCACGTACCGGGCGTCCAATGGGGCGATGGCGCTATGGGTAACGCGCACTGGAAGGGCGCGCGACTCAAGGACCTGCTGGCACACGCCGGATTGGCGGCGAATACCGTCGAGATCGCCTTCAATGGCGCCGACGGCCCGCTGCTCGACGCGACACCGGACTTCGTCAAGAGCATTCCGATCTGGAAAGCGCTGGACGACAACACGCTGGTCGCCTACGAGATGAACGGAGCGCCCCTCCCGCATTGGAACGGCTACCCGGCGCGAATCATCGTTCCCGGATGGACGGCGACTTACTGGATGAAGCAGGTCGTGAGCATTCGCGCGCTGTCGCAACCGCTGGGCGGGTTTTGGATGAATACGGCCTATCGCATCCCGAAAGGCAAATTTCCGGTGGTCGACCGTTTCGTGTCGCAGGAATCGGCGACCACGACACCGATCACCGAGATACTGGTGAACTCCCTGATTACCAACCTTGGCGAGGGGCAGCGCTGCCGTACCGGAGCGCCGATCCTCGTCAAGGGTATCGCGTGGGACGGTGGCGCCGGAATCCGGCGCGTCGATGTCTCGCTTGACGACGGCCGCGTCTGGCACAGTGCGGAGTTGGGCGAGGATCACGGCCGATTTTCATTGCGGCCCTGGCAATTTGTGTTCACGCCGCGCACCCAGGGTCGCCTGGCAGTGATGGCGCGTGCCACCAACGCCCAGGGTACGACGCAGACGGAGGAGCTGATATTCAACGCACCCGGCTACCACAACAACGTGATCCGTAAGCTCAACCTCGAGATCGTATGAGGCAAGCCCATATGAATAGACTAATACGCTGTGGCGTCTTGCTCTTTGCAGTGGGGTTGGCCGGTGCTGCGCAAGCGGACGAAACGGCAATTCAACTCAAGAGCGGCCCGGACGCCGCGACCGTCTTGAGCAAGTGTTCGATATGCCACAGCCTCGACTATATCCAGATAAATGCGCCATTCATGACGCGTGCCGGCTGGGAAGGCGAGGTGCGCAAAATGATCAAGGTCATGGGGGCGCCGCTCGAAGAAGCTGAGGTCACACGCGTCGTGGACTACCTGACGCTGCAGTACGGCAGCAACTAGCGCCGATTGACAGCTTCGAACCCCTTACGTACATTGCGCCGCGCACTTGTGCCCAGGTGGCGGAATTGGTAGACGCACTAGTTTCAGGTACTAGCGGGTAACACCGTGGAGGTTCGAGTCCTCTCCTGGGCACCAGATCACAAATAATATTTATAATCAAAGACTTACGCTCACATAAAGGGTCCGTATTCCGGGCCCGAACTACCTCGAAAGCGCGCGGATAGTACCGGAAAGGCGTTGATTTGGTTCGAATTGGATTGAATCCGGCAATTTCCGGCGGGTCAGGCTGACACGTCCAGCGTGACCATTTCGCCGGTAACTTTGCGGGTGACTTTTCAGTTCGGAGTCCCTGTTACCCGCACTGCGTGCCTGGAAATGCACGCCATTATTCGACTCCTAATTTGTCTGGTTCATCCAGACTAGATATCTTAAAGATAGCCAATCCACGGACGGTTGCCATGACCGTGAAGAACCCCAGAGTGAGGGTATTGCCACAGTACGGCCCGGACAATGGCCCACCCACCATTGCCCGGATGCGCCAGATTCGCAAGCTAACCCCACAGAAAGCAAAGCGCTCAATTCGCTCCAGCCTGCTCTACAGCGATCGCACTTGAGTGGTCACCTGGTGGCCTGAGCCCACGGCCGGCGAGATCGCCTGGTGTCACCTTCCCGATGAGGTTCATCCAAGGGCGCAAGCTCGACCTGCGCTGATATTGACCGTCTTCGACGATGATGCCCCGCATTTCACCGTGCGGGTTTGCTACGGGACAAGTCAACGAGCCACCAAATTGTACGACGGCGAATTTTCAATTCTTCGCGATCGCAATCCAGCCGCCTTCGAGTCGGCGGGATTGAGCTACGACACCAAGTTTGATCTTAGAAAACTTGTTGACCTGCCCTATTCGTCTGATTGGTTTTCGGTACCACCGGCTGCGCCTCACGGACTGCGACCGAAACTTGGCATGTTGCACCCTGCTCTCGTCCCGGCACTGCAAGCTGGTTACAGCGCAGTGGCTGACTAGC
>JAYUZI010000013.1:0-3231 GCA_043751915.1 Gammaproteobacteria bacterium
ACACGCCATGGGCTTGTGCCTCGTCATCGCGTTCCTGTCCGACGTATTCGACGGAATCATTGCCCGCCAGCTCGGCATTGCCGCGGCGAATCTGCGCCGCCTCGACAGCGCGGCCGATTCACTGTTCTATTTGGCCGCTGCGATCGCGGCCTGGCATGTTCATCCAACGGCTATCGCAACACGTTGGCTGGCGCTGACATTGCTGACAATACTTGAACTGTGGCGCTACCTGTACGACTACCTGAAGTTCGGCCGCGAAGCCAGCTATCACATGTGGTCCTCAAAACTCTGGGGCATTGCCCTGTTTGCAGGCTTTTTCTCACTGCTTGCACTGGATGCCGACAATGCACTGGTCGGCGCCGCGATCTACCTGGGAATAGTCGCCGACCTGGAAGGATTGGTCGTTTCCGCAATTCTCACGACATGGCGTGCCGACGTGCCCACCTTCTTGCATGCACTTCGAGTGCGAGCGGCGGCGACGCATGATCATCAGGAATAATGATCTGCAAGGACCCGAGATCCAGCAACTGTTGCAGGAACATCTGCACAGCATGACCCGGCATTCGCCGTCCGAAAGCATCCACGCCCTGGATCTCGAGGCGTTGCGGAGGCCTGAGATTGCCTTCTGGACCGCGTGGGAGGGCGCCGAGCTGCTGGGCTGCGGGGCACTGCAGGAGCTGGACAGCAGGCACGGTGAACTCAAATCCATGCGCACCGCGCGCCCGCACCTGCGCAAGGGCGTCGCCCGGGCCGTGCTCGACCACATGATAGGTGAGGCGCGGCTACGCCCGCCTCAGCCTGGAAGCGGCGTCCATGCAGGCGTTCGCGCCGGCTCACCAACTGTATCTGAGCCGGGGATTTTCGTATTGCGAGCCGTTTGCGCCGTATGTCCCCGACCCCTACAGCGCATTCATGACGAAACTGCCCTGATCCCGGCGACCGGGGCATTGGCTGCCGCCGGAGTTGCCGGTGGTAGCGGCAAGAGGCATTATCGGGCGCTTCGAAAGTCCTCGCGGAGGAATTATGAGCGAATACAAGGGCAAGTGTTTCTGTGGCGCGGTCGAATTCACGGTGAGCGGCGAACCCGCGGCGATGGGCTACTGCCACTGCGAATCCTGTCGCCATTGGTCGGCCGGTCCCGTGAATGCCTTCACGCTCTGGAAACCGGATGCCCTCAAAATCACCAAGGGCGAGAACAATATCGGCACCTACAACAAGACCGCGAATAGTTTTCGCAAGTGGTGCAAAGCCTGCGGTGGCCATCTGTTCAGCGACCATCCGCCCATGAAGCTGGTCGACGTCTACGCAGCGGTGTTGCCGACGCTGGCCTTCAAGCCCGGCATCCACGTCTCCTACGGCGAGAAAGTGCTGAGCGTCAAGGACGGGCTGCCGAAGATGAAGGACTTCCCGAAGGAAATGGGCGGATCCGGCATCACCCTGCCAGAGTAACGGTGTCCGGTCGCATTCAGGAACGCGCGCGTTTCGCGCCAGATGACTTTGATTTGTGCCGGGGCGGAGCCGGACGTTCCTCCAGACGGCTGATCGCCAGTGGTCGGCCGCGCACCTGCACCCGCGCGAGGCGCTTGAGTATTTCCGGCGGCATGCCCGTGGGGAGCCGTACCAACGTGTGATCCTCGCGCACCTTGATGCCGTTGATCTCGGAGCCGTCGAGGCCGGCCTCATTGGCGATGGCGCCGACGATATTGCCGGCCTGCACGCCGTGCAGGCGGCCGACTTCCAGACGGTAGGTATCCTGCGGTGCAAACCGTCCGGAACGGGGCCGCCGCTCGTCGCCGGCATCACGACTGCGTTCGTGTTCGCCTCCGCGCGCGCCACGCGGCTCGGTTTCGCGCGCTTCGGTCCGCTCCGGTTTGTCACCGATCAGGAGCGGAGTCTTGCCCTGCGCCAGAGCGGCGAGCGCGGCGGCAATGTCGGCAATCTCCGCACCGGTATCGTGGACGAGTTCATCGACGACGGCGCGGTAGACGTCGGGGACACCTTGCTCCATGAGCGCGGTGATGCGCCTTTTGAACTTGGCCACGCGCGTGGCGTTGACGTCGGCGATGGTCGGCAGGTCCATCTGTTCGATGGGCTGGCGCGTCGCGCGTTCGATCAACTGCAGCATGTTACGTTCGCGCGGCGCAATAAACAGGATAGCCTCGCCGCTCCGTCCGGCGCGGCCGGTGCGGCCGATGCGATGGATGTAGGATTCGGTATCGTAGGGCACGTCGAAATTCACGACGTGGCTGATGCGCTCGACGTCCAGGCCGCGCGCCGCCACGTCGGTGGCTACCAGGATGTCGATCTGTCCGGCCTTCAGCTGCGCGATCGTGCGTTCGCGTTCGGCCTGCTGCATGTCGCCATTCAGCGCGGCAGCGGCGAAGCCGCGCGCCTCGAGCCGCTCGGCCAGTTCGACCGTGGCGAGCTTGGTGCGCGCGAACACGAGCATGCCATCAAAGGTAAGCACTTCGAGAATCCGCGTCAGCGCATCGAGCTTGTGCAGGCCGCTGACCAGCCAGTAGCGTTGCCGCGTGTTGGCGGCAGTGGTGGTCCGGCCGCGGATGATGATCTCGCGCGGTGTGCGCAGGTGCGTCTGTGCGATGCGCTTGATCGCCGGCGCCATGGTCGCGGAGAACAGTGCCACCTGACGGTCGGGTGGCACCTTGGCGAGAATGGCGTCCATCGCCTCGATGAAACCCATCGCCAGCATTTCGTCGGCTTCGTCGAGTACCACGAATCGGATGCCATCAAGGGTAAGTGTCTTGCGTTCCAGGTGATCGAGGATGCGTCCGGGTGTGCCGACGATCACGTGGGTGCCGCGCTTCAGTGCATTGAGCTGCGGCGTATAGCTCTGGCCGCCGTAGATCGGCAGCACGTGAAAGCCGCGCAGGTGCGCAGCATATTTCTGGAAGGCCTCGGCTACCTGGATCGCCAGTTCGCGCGTCGGCACCATCACCAGCGCCTGCGGCTCGCGCTGCGTGAGATCGAGTCGCGAAAGCAGCGGCAGTGCAAAGGCCGCGGTCTTGCCAGTGCCGGTCTGCGCCTGGCCGAGCACATCGGTGCCCGAGAGCAGCACCGGAATGGTGGCGGCCTGGATCGGCGTGGGACTCTCGTAGCCCACATCGGCCAGCGCCTGCAGCACTTCGGGACTCAGCCCCAGGGCCGCAAAGGTCGTCGTAGCGGGGTCGGAAGATTTCATAGTTGTGCGGTATGGCCTAGGTTTTGAGCGAG
>JAYUZI010000014.1:0-4189 GCA_043751915.1 Gammaproteobacteria bacterium
CGGCGGCATGGTACTCACCGGCCTGAAGCTGGGCGCCGGCACCCTGGTTTCACGCTACGGCATCGAGCTCGCGCGCCAACTCTTCAAGGCCTCCGTCGACTCCGTCGATACCGTGGAAGACATTGTCGCCACCGAGCAGATCGACTGCCATTTCGAGCGCCGCGGGCACCTGGCGCTGGCCAGCAAGCCGGCCCACTACGCGTATTACGAGCGTAGCGCGGAGCTGTTGGCCCGGGAGTTTTCGCATCCATCGCGCCTGGTGCCGCGCGGCGATCTGCGTGCGGAGATCGGCTCGGAAATCTATCACGGCGGCATGGTCGACGAGGCGAGCGGCAGCATCAATCCGGCGCAATACGTCGCCGGGCTTGCCAGGGCGGCGCGGGCCGCGGGTGCGACACTGCACGAGAATGCGCAGGTGCAGCGCATCGGGCGAGTGGGCCTGCGCTGGCAGGTAGAGACAGCGCGCGGCACGGTTGCCGCGGGCGAGATCATGATCGCGACCAGCGGCTACACCGAGGCGGTGACGCGGGCACTGCGCCGCAAACTCCTGCCTATCGGTTCGTACATCATCGTCACCGAACCGCTCACCGAAGCGCTGGCCAGCGAGATCAGTCCGCGCCGCCGGATGATGTATGACTCGCGGCATTTCCTGCACTATTTCCGCCTGACGCCCGATCGCCGCCTGCTGTTCGGCGGCCGCGCGCGTTTTGTGCCCGAGAACGAACTCTCGGTGCGCGAAAGCGCGGCCGTGTTGCGCCAGGGCATGCTCGACGTTTACCCACAGCTGCGCTCAGTGCGCACGGAATATGCCTGGGGTGGCACCCTGGACTTTGCCTACGACACCATGCCGCACGCCGGGAAGATGGATGGCTATCACTACGCGCTCGGCTATGCAGGCCACGGCGTGGCACTGGCGAGCTACCTCGGCACGCGGGTCGGCGAGACGCTGGGTACCGGCGCACTGAATTCGATCCCCTTCGCGCAACTGCCTTTTCCGGGCGCACCGCTCGGCTTGCACGCGGCAAGGAATGGATTCCTGCGCGTCGCGGCCGCCTGGTACAGGTTCCTCGATCTCGTGGCCTGAGGTGCGTGATTTCGGCGCCACGCGCCACCAATCAGTAGCGATAGCCCACGTTGAGCCCGTAAGTGCGCGGCTCGCCGACCAACCCATAGTCGAAGCCGATAACGCCGGTATCGAGGTCGTTCTGGTTGAGCGCGTAGGCGAGATACTTCTCGTTCGCGAGATTCTTGATCCAGACGTCGGCGGCGAAGCCGCGCTTGCCGGTCTGGTTGAAGGCAATGCGCGCATTGACGATGCCGTACGCATCCTGCGCGATGCGGCTGGTGTTGAATGCGTCGAAGTATTGCTTGCCGTACAGGTTGCCGTCGAGCATCGCATGAAATTCGCCGGAGCTCGTCCGCAGGAAGCGCCAGTTGAGCGACAGGTTCGCGTTGTAGCCCGGCGCCTGAATCAGCTTGTTGCCCACACAGCACACGCGCGGCACGCCCGGCGCCTGTTCCTTGCCGGCATGCAGCGTCAGGTCGACGTATTTGCTGTCCATCAGGCCCAGACCCGCGCCGATCTCGAAGTCCTCGCTGGGCTTGGCGCGCAGCTCGAACTCGGCTCCGTCGACGCGCGATTTCGGCGCATTGATCGTGTGGAAGCCGGTGCCGGCGCCGCCCGGCAGTGCGAACGCATCGAGGAACTGCTGGTTGCGGTAGTCGTAGTGGAACAGGGCAATGTTCAGCGTCGCATGGCGCTCCCACAACTCGCTCTTGAGGCCCACTTCGAAGGAGTCGAGTTTCTCGGGATCCGCGAAGTTGGCCTCGCTGGGCGCGTTGAATGCCTGGCCGTTGAAGGCCGCACCACGGTAGCCCTGGCTGAAGCTCGCATACAGCAGCATGCCGTCGGTCGGCTTGTAGTCGAGGCCGATCCTGACGCTGAAATTGTTGTTGTCCTGGTTGCGCGAGGTCGTTGGGCCCTGCGGTGCGAGGCTCGGCAGGAACGTCAGGTAGTCGGCCGGTAGCGCGCCGATCGTCTGCGTCCACAGCGTCTGTCCGCCATCGGGTGCGTAGCCGACCGGGGGCGAGAGCATGCCGCCCTCGAGCGCATACAGGTTCGAGATCTGGACCGTGTCCTTGGTGAATCGCGCGCCGGCGCGCAGCGTCAGCTTCTTGTCGAGGTTGAAGGTCGTGTTGAGGAACGCCGCCTTGCTGTCCTTGAGCTGATCGAAGCTGTTGTACTCGTCGAACCCGTACAGCGGCGTGCCGTCCGCCAGGAAGAACCCGGCCTGGAAGGCGTCGAAAAAGTGGAACTCCACCGTGGCGTGCGAGCTCTCGCGCCCATAGTAGAGGCCTGCGAGCCAGTTAAACGCGCCGTTGTCGTGCGAGGCGAGCCGGACTTCCTCGGAGAACTGGTTGACGCTCGAGGTGTACGTGTTCGGATCGTCGAGGCGGTCGGTGATCGGCAGGCCGCCGTCGTCGCTCTTCTCGTACCAGCGGCCGAAGTCGAACCCGCTGACCGAGGTGAGCGTCAGGTGGTCGGCAACCGCATAGTTGATCTTCAGCGACACGCCGTCGTTGCGGATGTCCTTGTGGACCGCATACTTCGCGCCGTTCTCGAACCAGCCGATCGTGCCGGTGAAGCCGGTCACGGCCGGGTCGTTGTTCAGCGCGTGGGCGCCATAGGGCGTGCCTCCCGACTTGCTGAATGCCAGTTTCAGTGTCGCCGTCAGGCGATCATTCGGTTTCGCCAGCAGCGTCAGGCGGCCGGCGAGCGCATCGACCCCGTTCAGCGGCTCGACACCTGGCACGATGCTGTGCACCCAACCCTCGCGCTTTTCGTACATCACCGCGGCGCGCAGGCCGAGTTTGTCCTCGACTAGCGGTCCGCCGCCCGCGGCATCGACCGAGTACAGGCCGTAGTTGCCGAAGCCAGCCGTCACGTAGCCGTCATTCGCGGACAGGTTGGGGTTCTTCGAGTAGAAGCTCACGGCGCCGCCGGTGGCATTCTTGCCATAGAGCGTGCCCTGCGGGCCGCGCAGTACCTCGACGCGGTCGAGATCGAAGGTCTGGAGCGCCTGGACGGCGCCGACGCTCTTGTACACCTCGTCAACGTACATCGCGATCGGGCTGCTCTGGTTCTGGCTGAAATCCTGCGTGGTCACGCCGCGCAGCGTGAAGGTCGGTTGCGCCTCCGGACCATAGGGCGAGTTGAGCAGCATGTTGGGCACGCTGGCGGTGATGTCGCCGGCCTGGCGCACGCCGTGGGCCTCGAGATCGGCTGCCGACAGCGCCGTGATCGCGATGGGCACGTCCTGCAGGCGCTCGGTCACGCGTTGTGCGGTGACGACGATCTCCTCGAGCGTGTTGTCGGCAGCCTGCGCTATTGCAGGCAGGATGCACACCGACAACGCGCCGGCGACAAGGCCAATGACCTTTGCCCGGCGAGCGTGCGCCGCAAAGGAGGAGTGAACGGAACGGGCTGAGTGCATGAGATCCCCCTTGTGTCGATCCGGCCGCGGCCCCAGTTCCTAGTATCGATTATCGAACTAGTAGAATCGTATTAAGATAGAGTCTATGCTCGCGTTCCGGAGGCGTCAATCGGGCACCGGTGGCCCGACGCTTCCGGGCTAGTCCAACGCTCGCGCCGCGTTGGAGACCGCGCGCGCATATTCGATCACCATGAGCCCAAGCCGCTTCATCACGGCCGCCAGTTCCCAGCGGGCGCCCGGTGCCGACACGTGAATCGCAGCGATGGACCGGCCGCGGGAATCGAGTACTGGCGCGGCCACGTTGATGTCGCCCAGGTAGTATTCCTGGTTGTTGATGGCGAAACCCCTGGTTCGCGCCTGTCGGACCAGTTCCATGAGCGTCGGGACATCAGTGCAGGTAAGAGGCGTGTAGGCGCGACGCTCCGATGCCTTGAGTAGGCCTAAGACCTCGGGGTCGGGGAGCCCCGAAAGATAAGCGCGTCCTGCCGAGGTGCAGAACATCGGCAGGTGCCGGCCGATGGGCACGTGTATCGGGATGTGCTTGTGGCTGGGAAATCGGGCCACGTACACCATCTCGAGGCCATCGGGCTCTGTCAGGTTGGTATTCTCGTTGCAGGTGCTGCTGAGCTTGGCCAGGAAAGGATTGGCCGCATCAATCAGCGCGTCCGCCTCCAGGTAATTGCAGCCGACGGTCA
>JAYUZI010000015.1:0-10086 GCA_043751915.1 Gammaproteobacteria bacterium
GTATCTTCAGTCGATTCGACAAACTTGATCTCGTCTTCATCGCATTTATCTATTTTGCTCTCGTCGTTGAAGCGCTCAGATAGTGTTAATAGGCCCTAGCAAAGGCGGCTTGCAGCGCCTCGGCGATGGTCGCTACCGGGATGACTTTCAGGCCATCAACCGCCAGTCGCGGCGCATTCTGCTGCGGCACGATGGCGCGGGTGTAGCCCTGCTTGTGCAGCTCCTTCAACCTTTCGTCGCCGTGCGGCACCGGCCGCACCTCACCGGTGAGCCCCAGCTCGCCAAATGCCACCAGCTTCGCGTCGAGAGGCTCGCCGCGCAGGCTCGAGGCGAGCGCCAGCGCCAATGGCAGGTCGGTCGCGGTCTCGGAGATCGCGAGGCCACCGACCAAGTTCACGTAAACGTCGTGCTCGGCGAGGGACATGCCGCAATGGCGGCTCATCACCGCCAGCAGCATCGCCAGCCGGTTGGCATCGACACCCTGCGCGACGCGCCGCGGCGCCGAGAAGCGCGTCGGGTCGGTCAGCGCCTGCACTTCGATGAGCAGCGGACGGCCGCCATCGCGGGCCACCATCACCAGGCTCCCGGGTACCGGCTGCGGGTTGCGTGACAGGAAAATCGCCGAAGGATTGCGCACCTCGCGCAGCCCCGTCGCGGTCATGGCGAAGAAACCCAGCTCGTTGACCGGACCAAAGCGGTTCTTGGTGGCACGCAGCATGCGGTAGCGGCTGCCAGCATCGGCATCGAAATAGAGCACGGTATCCACGAGGTGCTCGAGCAGCTTCGGTCCCGCGATCGCACCATCCTTGGTCACGTGCCCGACGATGATGACCGAAGTGCCGCCCTGCTTGGCAAAGCGCACCAGCGCAGCCGTGCACTCACGCAGCTGCTGGGGCGAGCCGGGGCTTGATTCCACGCTGCTGGTCTGCATGGTCTGGATCGAATCCACGACCAGCAGCGCCGCCCGCCGCTCGTTGCACAGCGCCATGATCGATTCAAGCGAATTGTCGCTGACGAGGGTGAGGTACGGTGCCGTCAGGGACAGGCGTCGCGCCCGCTGCGCGGTCTGCTGGGTCGACTCTTCGCCCGAGGCATACAGCACCGGTCGGCTGCCGCCGACCGACGCCGCGACCTGCAGCAGCAAGGTGGACTTGCCGATGCCCGGCTCGCCGCCGAGCAGGCTCACGGAGCCCGCGCCGAGCCCCCCGCCGAAGACGCGATCGAGCTCCGACAAGCCCAGGCTAAGACGTTCCTCCACGGCCTGATCGCTGACGAGCCCTACTGGCAGGGCCGGTGTCGCCCCAGCCACGCCGGACCCCGCCTGCGCCCGCACACCGGCCATGCGGGTGAGCGTGTTCCATTCGCTGCAATGGGGGCACTGGCCCTGCCATTTCAGCGACTCGCCCCCGCAGGAGCTGCAGACATAGACCGGTTGATTGCGCGCCATAACTGCGTTGTAAGCCAGCGCCCGTCGCAGCGCAATCAAAACTCCAGTACGATGCCCAGCAATTGCAACCCGGGCCGGCCCGATAGGGTGCATCTGTGACTCCAGACGCGCCCGGGAACGGCTGCCGATGGTAACTTTTGCGGCGCGGCGCGCTTTGGCCGCTTAATGAGGACGGCAGCGGACCCCCACTTGTGATCCAGTTCACGTTTTCAAGCCAGCTCAAACGACCCGGCCGTGGGGCCCAGCGATGAGCCTCAAAGGCAAGCTCCGCTGCGTGGGGCTGACGGACACCGGCCGTGTCCGCGAACACAACGAGGACACCATCGCCTGGGATGCCAATATGGGGCTGCTGGTGCTCGCCGACGGCATGGGCGGCTACAACGCCGGCGAAGTGGCCAGCGGCATCGCGGTCAAGACCATCGTCAACCTGGTGCGCGAGGCGATCGAGCGCGAGGATCTGTCGGCCCCCGACCCGGGCACCGGCCTGTCGCGCACGGCCATCATCCTGCGCGATGCCATCACCCGCGCCAACAAGATCATTTTCCAGACCGCGCGCACGCAGCCCAACTGCGAAGGCATGGGCACCACTGTGGTGGGCGCGCTGTTCCACGACAATCGCGTGACCATCGCCCACGTGGGCGACTCACGCCTGTATCGGCTGCGCGGCGCAGGATTCGAGCAGGTGACGCTCGATCATTCGCTCCTGCAGGAGCTGGTCGACCGCGGTTTCTACTCGCCCGAGGAAGCACAGCGCGCGGCCAACAAGAACTACGTGACCCGGGCGCTGGGCGTCGAGGCGGGGGTCGAGGTCGAGATCCAGGAACACCCGGCGCAGCGCGGCGATGTCTACGTGCTTTGCTCAGACGGGTTGTCAGACATGGTCGAGGACGACGATATTCACTTAACGATCAACACCTTTGGTGCTAACCTTGATACGGTGGCGAAGCAGCTGATCCAGCTGGGCAACGACAATGGCGGCAAAGACAATATTTCCGTCCTGCTGGCCCAGGTCGTTGATTCGTTCCCGGTGCGTCGGGGAGTATTGGACCGGATGTTGGGTTGGTTCAGCTGAACCTTGTTATATAGACGAGAACAAAGCGAGTACATATGGCTAGGCTGATTCTAAGTCTCGACGGTCAGGTCATGGCCGAATACAACATGAACAAGGAGCGCTACACGATCGGGCGCCTCCCGGACAACGATATCCGGATCGACAATCCGGCTGTCAGCGGCCACCACTCGCTGATCATCAACATCCTGAATGATTCGTTTCTTGAAGACCTCAACAGCACCAATGGCACCTACGTCAACGGCAAGCTGATCAAGAAACACGCGCTGCAGCACGGGGACGTCATCACCTGCGGCCATCACCAGCTGCGCTTCGTCGAGGACGACACGGCACAGCAGGACGAATTCGAAAAGACCATGGTCATCCAACCCTCGGCCCGCCCGGTTGAAAAGGTGCGTGCTGCGATGGCGGCCGGCGCCGAGGCTACTGCCTCGCGGCGCACGCTCGGCAATGGTGCGCCGGCGCTCAAGAAGGCGCGCTTGCAAGTGCTCTCGGGCGCCTTCGCAGGGCGCGAGCTGGAACTCACCAAGACGCTGACCACGCTCGGACGGCCGGGCGTGCAGGTGGCGGCAATCACGCGGCGCTCAGAAGGCTACTTCCTGGTGCACGTCGACGCCGACACGCCGGAGAACTTCCCACTGGTGAACGGCGCGCCGATCGGCGCCACGGCCCGCAAGCTGGTCGACAACGATGTCATCCAGCTCGCCGGCGTCAAAATGGGGTTCTTCGAGGGCTAGCCCGGCGCGGGCGCTGCTAGCGCAGCACGCCGTCGCCGTAGGAATCGGCGGCGTAGTTGGCGAAGCGGCTGTACTGCCCCTGGAAGGTCAGCATGAAGGTGCCGATCTCGCCATTGCGGTGCTTGGCGAGGTCGATCTCGGCGATGCCGCGCTTGGGCGTGTTCTTGTCGTAGACCTCTTCGCGGTAGATCAAGAGGATCATGTCCGCGTCCTGCTCAATGGCGCCCGACTCGCGCAGGTCCGACATCACCGGCTTCTTCTCGGTACGGGCCTCGACGCCGCGATTGAGCTGCGAGAGCGCGATTACCGGCACCTGCAGTTCCTTGGCCAGCGCCTTGAGGCCGCGGGAAATCTCGGCGATCTCGGTGGCGCGGTTTTCCTTGGTGCCCGGCACCTGCATGAGCTGCAGGTAATCGATGACGATCAGGTCGAGCCCGTGCTCGCGTGCGACGCGCCGCGACCGCGCACGCAGCTCCGTCGGCGTCAGGCCGGCCGACTCGTCAATGAATATCTTGGCCTCGGCGAGTTGGCTCGTTGCCGCGGTCACTCGCACCCAGTCTTCGTCGGAGATCTGCCCGCTGCGGATGCCGTTGAGCGGCACGCCGCCGATCGAGCTGAGCATGCGTGTCAGCAGCTGCTCGGAAGGCATTTCCATGCTGAAGATCGCGACCGAGGAGCGCGTGCCGGGATTCACCGCGGCGTACTCCGCAATGTTCATCGCCAGCGTGGTCTTGCCCATCGATGGGCGGCCGGCGACGATCACCAGGTCGCCAGGACGGAGTCCGCCGGTCTTGCGGTCGAAGTCAGCGAAGCCCGTGGGTAGCCCCCGCATCGAATTCGGATTGGTGTGCCACTCGTCGATCTTGTCGATCAGCGGCGGCAGTAGCGTGCTCACCTTGATCGCGCCGTCGCGCCGACCGGTGCTCTGCTCGGCGATGGCGAACACCTGTCTCTCGGCCTCGTCGACCAGGTCGCGGGCCGAGCGGCCGTCATTGGCGAAGGCCGCGGCGGCAATCGAGCGCCCGGCGGTGATCAGCCGCCGCAAGAGTGAGCGTTCGCGTACGATCTGCGCGTAGGCGCGGACGTTGGCCGCGGTCGGTGTGTCGCGCGCCAGGCTCCCCAGGTAGGCGAGACCGCCGGCGGCTTCCAGGCGGCCGTTGCGTTCCAGGTGTTCCGCGGCCGTAACCACGTCGGCGGGCTTGCCGCCCGCGATCAGCTCGGCCAGCGCACCGAATATCAGCTGGTGGTCGGGACGGTAGAAATCGTCGGCGACCACGATGTCGCCAACCTGGTCCCAGGCGGGCGCGTCGATCAGCAGTCCGCCGATGACCGCCTGCTCGGCTTCCACCGAATGCGGCGGCGTCGCTGACCCGGGCTCGGCCGGGGCCTCGATGTCACGACGTGAACGAAGCGGACCGGCCATGGTGCTGACCGCTCCCCTTCGGACCTGGGGCCTAGCCCTGCTCTTCGGCGGCGATGATCACGGTAATCGCGACCTCGACGTCGGTATGCAGGTGCAGCGCGACCCGGTGCTCGCCGACCAGGCGAATCGGCCCGTCAGGGAGCCGCACTTCGCTGCGATGAACCTTGTGCCCCGCCGCCGTGCAGGCCTCAGCGATATCCGCCGTGCCCACCGAGCCGAACAGCTTGCCTTCGGAACCCGCCTTGGCAGTGATCGTGACGCGGAAGTCGCGCAGGGTTTCGGCGCGCTGCTGGGCGCCGCCCAGCTCTTCGCCGGCCAGCTTCTCAAGCTCGGCGCGCCGCACTTCAAAGCGCGCGACGTTGGCCGCGGTGGCGAGCGTGGCGCGGCCCGAAGGCAGCAGGTAGTTACGGCCGTAACCGCTCTTTACCTTGACGCGATCGCCGATCGTGCCGAGGTTCGCGACTTTCTGCAGCAGTATGACGTCCATGGCTTAAGTCCTAGTGCTGGTCGGTGTACGGCAGCAGCGCGAGGAAGCGCGCGCGCTTGATCGCGGTGGCGAGCTGCCGCTGGTAGAAGCTCTTGGTGCCGGTAATGCGGCTTGGCACGATCTTGCCGGTCTCGGTGATGTAGTTCTTGAGTATGCCCAGATCCTTGTAATCGATCGTGGCGACATCATCGGCCGTAAAACGGCAGAATTTCTTGCGGCGTACAAAGCGTGACATGGTGATCCTTGAATATGGAGTGCGGGCTTAGAGGTTGAGCGACATGTCGTCGTCATCGCCCATCTCGTCGCGCTCGCGACGGGCCTCGTTTTCCTCATCCGTGCGCGACATCGGCGAGGGCTCGGTCACGGCCGCTTCCATGCTGACCACCAGGTGGCGCAACACGGCGTCGCTGAAACGGAACGCACCGGTCAGTTCGGCCAGGATCTTCTGGTCGCACTCGATGTTCATCAGCACGTAGTGCGCCTTGTGGACCTTGGCGATGGGAAAGCACAGCTGCCGCCGGCCCCAGTCTTCGAGACGATGCACCGCGCCATTGCCCGCGGCAATCATGCTGCGGTAACGCTCGATCATCGCCGGAACCTGTTCGCTCTGGTCCGGGTGGACCAGGAACACCACTTCGTAATGCCTCATGATTGACTCCTTGCGGATTAATATGCCGCCTGCTCAAGGCATTAGCAGTGCGGCAAGGAGAAGCCCGTTAGAATACCCCAAGGGTTTGGCACGGTGCAACTCGTGCTCGCTTCATACCTCCCAGGGGCGCGCCTGGGGGGGCGCTTGCCGCTGGCGCACGGCCTCGTAGAGGAGCATGCCGGCGGCGACCGAGACGTTCAGGCTTTCCACCGACCCCAGGCTGGGGAGCGACACCAGCCAATCGCAGTTGCGGCGGGTCAGTTCCCGAAGGCCGGCGCCCTCGGCGCCCAACACCAGGCAGCGGCCGCCCGTCAGGTCGGCCTGCTCGGCGCGCTGCTCCGCACTGGCATCGGCGCCGACGATCCACAGTCCCGCTTCCTTGATGAGCTTCAGACTGCGCGACAGGTTGGTGACCGTCACTACGGGGGTGGTCTCAGCCGCACCGGCAGCCACCTTGCGTGCCGTGGCATTGAGCGACGCCGCGCGATCACGCGGGACGATGACCGCCAGCACACCGCAGGCGTCTGCGGTGCGCAGGCAAGCGCCCAGGTTGTGCGGATCCTGCACGCCATCGAGCGCCAGCAGCAGCGGATCACGCGCGGCACCCAGCTGCGCGTAGAACTCGTCTTCGCTCATGGGCGGGAGCGGTTCGATTTCGGCCACCACTCCCTGGTGCACTGCTTCGCCGACCCAGCCGCGCATGCGCCCCGCGTCCACGCGCTCGACCGGCCGCTTCGCCACGCGAGCCAGTGCTTCGATCTCGACAGCCCGCTGGTCGACGCGCCCCTGCTGCAGGAAAACGCGCAGCACGCGCCCGGGCGAGCGCGCCAGCAGCGCCCTCACCGTGTGCAGGCCGTAGATCCGCTCGGTCGGCATTACGCAGCCACCATCAATCGATCGCCAGCTCCAGGTCGACCATGCCCTCGACCGGATTCACCGCCGTCACGCAGACGCGCACCCGCATGCCGGGGCCAAACTTGCGGCCGCTGCGCCGGCCCTGCCACTGGCCGCCATCGCGCGTCATCGCGTAGTCGTCGTCCTTGAGCGCCGTAAGATGCAGGAGTCCGTCGACCCCGATGCCGAGCAGCTGCACAAAACAGCCGAATTCCACGACCGTCGTGATCAGCCCCTCAAATGTCTGGCCGACGCGATCGCGCAGATACACGCACTTGAGGAAGGCCTTGACGTAGCGATCCGCCTCGTCCGCGCGCTTTTCGAGCCGCGATAAATCAGCGCCGATGGGCTCCAGCGCGGCTTTGTCGGCGGTCGACTCGCGCGGCGCCAACCCGAGGCCGGCGCGCAATGCACGATGCACCAGCAGGTCCGGATAGCGGCGGATGGGCGAGGTGAAATGCGCGTAGTCCGGCAACGCCAGGCCGAAATGTCCGATGTTCTCGGGCTGGTAGACTGCCTGAGAAAGCGAGCGCACCACCAGCGTTTCGACGAACGGCCGCAGCTCGCCATCGCGCACGTGCGGGGCAATGCTGGCCAGATCGCGGGTGCGGATTTCCTCCGGCATCTGCAACTCAATGCCGAGCACCTTGAGCGTGGCCTTCAGGTTGTCGAGTTTGCGTTGCTCGGGCGGCTGGTGCACGCGATACAGGCCCGGCAAGTGCAGGCGGTGCAATTCCTTCGCCACCGCCACATTGGCCAGCACCATGCACTCTTCGATCAGCTTGTGGGCTTCGTTACGCGAGTGGAACTCGATCGCCCGCACCTGCTCTTCCTTGCTGAACACGAACTTCGCCTCGGGCGCGTCGAAATCGAGTGCGCCGCGGCGCGCGCGCGCCTTGAGCAGCGCGCGGTAGACTTCGACCAGCGGCTCGAGCTTGTCGACCAGCGGCCCGATGGTCGCGCGCGCGGCCGGATCACGCGTGAACAGCAGCGCAAAGGCCGAGTCGTAGGTGAGCCGCGCCGCCGAGCGCATGACCGCCGGATACACCCGCCAGCCCTTGAGCGCCCCGCGCACGGTGACCCGCATGTCGGCGACCATGCAAAGGCGATCAACGTGCGGTTCGAGCGAACACAGATGGTTCGACAGCGCCGTGGGCAGCATCGGCAGCACGCGCGTCGGGAAATAGACGGAGGTGCCGCGCGCGCGGGCCTCGGTGTCGAGCATGGTGCCGGGTCGCACATAGTGGCTGACGTCGGCGATCGCGACCAGCAGCCGGAAATCCTCGCCGTCGCGCTCCGCGTAGACCGCGTCATCGAAATCGCGCGCGTCGGCGCCGTCGATCGTGACCAGCGGGACGTTGCGCAGATCGACGCGCTTCGCCGCCTCTTCCGGGTCGACGTGAGTTCCGAAGCGCTTCGCCTCGTGCAACACCTGCGGACTGAATTCCTGGCCCAGATCGAAGCGCGCGATCGCGGCCTCGGTCGACATTTCCACCGGCCGCTCCGGATCGAGGCGCTTGCGCACCCAGGCTTCGCCGACTACACCTTCGGCCGGATAGCGCTTGATGTCGGCAATGACCCAATCGCCCGGCTGCGCACCCTGGGTACCGCTATGCGGAATGGTGCACACGATGGCCAGGCGCCGGTCCGCAGCGCGTACGCGCAGCTCGTGCCCCTGCTTCTCGATCACGCCCAGAAAAGCGCTCAGGCCACGCTCGATGACGCTCTTGACCGTGCCTACCCAACGATCCTGCGCGTCTTTGTGGAGCGCGAGACTCACGCGATCACCCTGCACCAGGCCGGACATTTCGCGCGGCGGCAGGAACACGCCGCCTTCGATGCCCTCAACGCGCGCGAAACCGAAGCCGGCACGATTCGGGGAAACGATACCTTCGGCGGCCGTCGGTTCGCCCTTACCGGGCTTGCGCACCTGGTGGCGCGTGGCACCCCGCCGGGCCGGGTGGCGCGCGGTGCGGGTCGGTTTCCTGCTACGAGTCAATTGACAGCTCCAGACCCCTTTCATAAATTGCGGCACCGCCTTGAGCCCGGGTGACGGGCTGGGTCAACTTACTGGTATCAGGTACTGGCGAGGTGCACCGTGAAAGCTCAAGGTCTCTTTTTTTAATTAACTGGTTCAATGCGTCAAAATTCGAGTTCGAATAATAGGTTTGGCAGATTCGCCCGCCACTATGGCGCCGAGAGCGTAACAGCTTTACAAGGCCGTGTGCGCAATGGGCGGCGTTGCGCGCTCCTGGAGTAGCAGGGCGCCTGCTGTGGCCGTAGCCCTCAGTTGCGCCAAGAGCGAGTTATGCAGTTGACCACGTTGGCTCCAACCATAGTCTATGCGACGTTTTGCATATTTATTGCAGCCGTAGTCCGCGGCTATAGCGGCTTTGGTTTTTCGTTGCTGGCTATAACCGCAATTTCCCTGGTTGTGCCGCCGGCAACAGCGGTGCCATCGATCTTCATGTTGGAAGTGTTGGCGGGCCTGCCGCTGCTGCCGGGTGTCTGGCGGCTCATACACTGGCGCGCGCTGTTCGGGCTTTTCTGCGGCTCCCTTTTGGGTACTCCCTTCGGTGTCTACGCCCTCGCCCACGCCCCAGGCGTGCCGATGACGCTGGCTCTGGCGGTTTTCGTGCTGGCCTCAGCCGTGTTGCTGGCCCGCGGTTACCGGCTGCAGCGCATGCCGGGCCCTGCTCTGACTTTCGCCGCCGGCACCGCGTCGGGCCTCGCCAACGGCGGCTTCGGCATGGGCGGGCCCCCGGTCATTCTGTTCTTCTTCAGCTCACCGGCCGGCACTGAGGCAGGTCGCGCCTCCCTCATTGCCTTCTTCTTCCTGACGGATCTGGTCGGTTTGGCCTGGCAGGGTTCGAACGGCCTTATCACCGTGCCAACGCTGGTACGAGCGGCACTGTTCCTGCCGCCGCTTGCCGCCGGGATCTGGCTGGGCAATCGCAGCTTCAAGCGCGCTGACCCCATCATCGCCCGTCGCTGGGTACTGCGTCTGTTGATGCTGCTGGCGCTGCTCACGGGCGCGCGAGCACTGTGGCAGCTGTGTTGCTAGCCGATCCCCGTGGCCAGCGGCGGAGCACCGTAGCGCCGGCGGATGACATAGCCGACGAGCATTGCGAGCGCGCTCATGATCCCGAACAGCAGCGGCAAACGTTGATCAGGAATGAACGCCATCGCCGTGACGATCGCCAGCATCGTGACAATGGCGACGATGGTCAGTGTTGGATAGGCCCACATGCGCACACGCAGGCGCTCCGGTGCTTCGCGTTCGAGGCGACCGCGCAGACGCAATTCCGCCAGCGCAATCAGCAGATAGACGAAGATGGCAACGGTGCCGTACGAGTCAACCAGGAAGGCGAACACGTGTT
>JAYUZI010000016.1:0-16153 GCA_043751915.1 Gammaproteobacteria bacterium
CACCTGCGCGCGGCGGATGTCGAGCTTGTCGATCACGGCGTTGAGCGCGCGCATGGTGCGCTGGGGGGCGGTGATGATCAGCGCGTTGGTGTCCTTGTCGGCCCAGATCGTGCCGGTGCCGCCGGCCAGGGACACGGTGGCAGGACTCGCGGCGCCGGCAGGTGCGGTTCCGCCCCTGGCGTTGGCGTTGCCGGTGATCTGCTCCTTGAGCTTGGTGGCCAGATCCTCGGCCTTGGCATAGTTGAGGTAGCGCACGGTGGTCTCGCCGCCGGTATCGAGCGGCGTATCCAGATTCGCGATCAGGGCGCGAATGCGCAGCCGCTGCGCCGGATCGCCGCTCATCAGGACGCTGTTGGAGCGGTCGTCGGCGACCAGGCGCAGGCTGGCTCCGCCGCCATCGCCCCCCTGCGTGACCAGCGAACTGAGCACGCGCACCGTGTCCGCCGCAGTGGCGCTCTGCAGCGGGATGACATCGATGTCCGAGCCGCCGCTCTGGTCGATGCGCGCGATGATGCGCGTCATGCGGTTGACGTTCGCGGCACGATCGGAGATCACCAGCATGTTGGCGCCCGTGACCGCGGCGAGCTGCGCGTTCTGCGGCATCAGCGGGCGCAGCACCGGCACCAGCTGTGCGGCGCTGACGTTGGTAACCGAGATGACCTGCGTCACCACGTCGTCCGAGGTCGAGCTGACGCGGCCCGGCAGATCGTCGCCCGGAACCTGGCGCATGTTGGTGTCGGGCAGCACCTTGATGACGTTGCCCGATGGCACGGCGATGAACCCGTGCACCTGCAGCACGGAGAGGAACCCCTGGTAGAACTGCTCCGGCGTCATGGAGGTGCCGGGGCCCGACAGCCAGGTGACCTGGGCATGGACGCCCGGCGCGATGATGAAATTGCGGCCGGTGGCCTGGCTGACCAGGTCGATGAGCTGGGTGATGTCCGCATCGCGGAAATTCGGTGTGATGCGCTGGCCCTGCTGTGGCTGGGCGCTGCTGCTGACGCCGGTGACCAGCAGGAGCGCCGCGGCAAGCGCGCTTGCGAGCAGGGCGCGGCGCAGGGCAGGTGCGGGCATAATTTGCATCAGGTTTTTCGCTTCTATTGATCGCTGGGCGATTGTTCGGGTTCCGGGTCCGGCGCTGGCGCCGGAGCGGCAGCGCCGTTGTCGATGAGTCCGGGCGCCGCGCCGCTGCCGCCGAATCCCGGGACCCGGCCGCCGCCATTGAGCGGCCCGGCGAAGGCACCGCCGCGTCGCGTGGTCTGTGCGGCCTGCGCCGCCGCGTTCTCGGCGTCGCTGACTACGGTTTCGAGGTTCAGGTTGAGTTCCTGCGACTGCCCGTTGCGCTGCACGGTCAACGTGGCGCTCGCGGCCGAAGAGAGCGTCTGCAGGATCTCATTGCCACGGTTGACGTCGTCCAGCTGCGTGCCGTTTACCGCTGTGACCAAGTCACCCGGGCGCAGGCCCAGCTTCGTGAACGAGCCTATGCTCGCGCGGCCGCCCGGGAAGATCCGGTAGCCGCTGAGCTTGCCGCCGGCCAGGACCGGCTGGGCGCGTACCAGCCCCCCTAACAGCCCGCCGCCGCCCTGCGCGAGCGCGGCCAGCCGCTGCGCCGGGCTCTGCATCGGCGTGGCCGCCGACGGCGTCGCTGCGGCCAGCGCCGGCTTCTTGGGCAGCAGGAGCGATTCGATGACGCCGCCTCGATCGAGCAGGACGCGATCGGGGTAGACGGCGTGCAGCCTGACGCCTCCAGGTACCGCGGCGCCCACCAGGTACAGGCGCGCCGCCGCAGCGTTGGGTCCGATGATCGCCAGTCCGCGCTGCGGATCGGGCACCGCCAGGACCCCTGCCAGCACCAGCTGGACAGCGGTCTGGGGCGCATTGGCGTCCGAGGTGTCCCGGGCCGCCTCGCCAAACAGGTGGGCGGCGACGATATCTGGCACCTGCAAGGCGTGTGGCTGCGCGGCGCCCGAGATCCAGGGCGAGGGTTGCGCGCCTGATTCCGGGCCAGCGGTAGACCCGGGTGCGGCGCCGCGGTTTTGGGAAGTCACCAGGAAACCGGCCTGGACGGCCAGCAGGGCGGCCATGGCCGCCGTCGCCAGCCGCGGGCCGTTCTCGGCGAGCGCCGCCTGCAACCCGGCGGCCGACTTGAGTTCTGCCATCCTGCCCATATCATTGCATGATACGGCCCGGCGCTTGCGCCGCTCAACTGTCTGTTTTTCCGATCTATAATGAGCGACGCATGGCGACCTCGACAGAACGGCCTGAGCAGGGCGTGGCGGTGGCTGAGGCGGCACCCAAGACCAAGGTGCCGCCCTTGTACCGTGTGGTGCTGCTGAACGACGATTACACGCCCATGGAATTCGTGGTGGACGTGCTGGAGCGCTTCTTTGCCATGGCGCGCCATGCCGCCACGCGGGTCATGCTCGAGGTGCACACCAGGGGCAAGGGAGAATGCGGGCTCTTTACCTATGAGATCGCCGAGACCAAAGTAGCGCAGGTCACCCATTACTCCCGCGAGCATCAGCACCCGTTGCTGTGCACGCTCGAGCAAGCCTGACAACGGGAGTCCAGATACAAGTGCTGTCCAGCGAACTCGAATTCTGTCTCAACCAGGCGTTCCGCGAGGCGCGCACGCACCGGCATGAGTTTCTTACCGTAGAACAGCTCCTGCTGGCGCTCCTCGATGCACCGAAGGTGCGCGAAGTGCTCAGCGGCTGCGGCGGCGATCCCGACCGGCTCGCCACCGATCTGCGCGCGCACATCGAGGCCAACACGCCGCAGCTCCGTGAGGGCGAGGAGCGTGAGGTGCAGCCGACGCTCGGCTTCCAGCGCGTGCTGCAGCGCGCGGTGTTCCACGTGCAGTCGAGCGGCCGCAAGGAAGTCGGCGTGGTCAACGCGCTGGTGGCGATCTTCAGCGAGAAGCAGAGTCACGCGGTGTTCCTGCTGGGCCGCCAGAACCTCACGCGGCTCGACGTTGTGCACTTTATTTCGCACGGCCTGGCGCGGGGCAGCGATGCCAAGCCCGAATCGGAGGAGACCGGAGCGGCGGAAGCCGAGCGCGAGGCTGAGGGCGGCAGCGCCCTGGACAAGTACACCACCAACCTCAACGCACAGGCGCAGGCCGGGCGCATCGATCCGCTGATCGGTCGTTCGCTCGAGATCGAGCGCACCATCGAGATCCTGTGCCGTCGCCGCAAGAACAATCCGCTGTACGTGGGCGAGGCGGGCGTGGGCAAGACTGCGATCGCCGAGGGGCTGGCGCGCCTGATCACCGAAGGCAAGGTGCCGGGCGTACTCACCGACTGCACCATCTACGCGCTTGACCTGGGCGCGCTGATCGCCGGCACCAAGTACCGCGGTGACTTCGAGAAGCGCCTCAAGGGCGTGATCAACGAGCTCAAGAAGCAGCCCGGCGCGATCCTGTTCATCGACGAGATTCACACCGTGATCGGCGCCGGCGCGGCCTCTGGCGGCGTGATGGACGCATCGAACCTCATCAAGCCGGCGCTCACCAGCGGCGAGCTGCGCTGCATCGGTTCGACCACCTACCAGGAATACCGCGGCATCTTCGAAAAGGACCACGCGCTGGCGCGCCGCTTCCAGAAGATCGACGTCACCGAACCCTCGGTAGCCGAGACCATCGAGATCCTCAACGGCCTGAAATCGAAGTTCGAGGAGCACCACAGCGTCAGCTATGCGCCCGAGGCGCTGCGCGCCGCGGCGGAGCTCGCCGACCGCCACATCAACGACCGCCGGCTCCCGGACAAGGCCATCGATGTGGTCGACGAGGCCGGCGCGCGCCTGCGCCTCAAGCCCAGCGCCCAGGCCGTGCAGCGCGTGGAAGTTAAGGACATCGAAGACGTGGTCGCGCGCATCGCGCGCATTCCGCCCAAGACCGTGTCGTCGTCCGATCGCGACGTGCTGCGCAACCTCGAGCGCAACCTGAAGCTGGTGATCTTCGGCCAGGACACGGCCATCAGCACGCTGGCCTCGGCCATCAAGATGGCGCGTTCGGGCCTGGGCGACCAACGCCGTCCGGTCGGCAGTTTCCTGTTTGCCGGGCCCACCGGCGTCGGCAAGACCGAAGTGACCCGGCAGCTGGCGCTCACCATGGGCGTCGAGTTCGTGCGCTTCGATATGTCCGAATACACCGAGCGTCACACGGTTTCGCGGCTGATCGGCGCACCGCCCGGCTACGTCGGCTTCGATCAGGGCGGGTTGCTGACCGAAGCGATCGCCAAGCATCCGCACTGCGTGCTGCTGCTCGATGAAATCGAAAAGGCGCATGGCGATGTCTTCAACCTGTTGCTGCAGGTCATGGACCACGGCACGCTCACCGACAACAACGGCCGCAAGAGCGATTTCCGCCACGTCATCATCGTCATGACGACCAACGCCGGCGCGCAGGAGATGAACCGGCCGTCCATCGGTTTCGTCAATGCCGACAACGCCAGCGATGGTATGGAAGCGTTGCGGCGCCTGTTCTCGCCGGAGTTCCGCAACCGGCTTGATGCGATCATCCAGTTCGCGCCGCTGGATGCCAAGACCATCGAACGCGTGGTCGAAAAACTGCTGGTCGAGGCCGATATGCAGCTGGAGCAGAAGGGCGTCTCGCTGAGCGTCGACGAGTCGGCGCGCCGCTGGATCGCCGCCAAGGGGTATGACCCGAAGATGGGCGCGCGGCCGATGGCGCGCGTCATCCAGGAGCATGTGAAACGGCCGCTCGCCGAGGAATTGCTGTTTGGGAAACTCAGCGGCGGTGGCCAGGCGCTGGTCACGCTCGCCGCGGACGGCAACGGCCTCAGTATCGAATGTGTGCCGGCCCCGGAGCCGGAAGTCGCCGCGTAGGTCGGCAGTGAACGTGCCAGGCTAGAGGTCAGCGCCCACGATAGACGATGCGCCCCTTGCTCAGGTCGTAGGGGGTCATTTCCACCGTCACGGCGTCGCCCGTGAGGATTCGAATGTAATTCTTGCGCATCTTGCCGGAGATGTGCGCCGTGACCACGTGCCCGTTCTTGAGTTTCACGCGAAAGGTCGTGTTGGGCAGGGTCTCGACAACCTCGCCTTCCATCTGAATGGGGTCTTCTTTTGCCATGCCGCTCACGATTGACCTAAGGGGCGCGAATTCTGCATAAAGCACCACCGCAATGCAATTCAGCCGGTGCCGGCATCGATCGCCCGCCCCAGCCGCTCCAGGAATTCTGCCCGCGGCAACGCCCGGCTCCCGAGGCTGCGCAGGTGCCCGGAGGGGAGCTGGCAGTCGATCAGCACCGTGCCGTCAGCGATGCTTTGCCGCACCAGGCCCGCCAACGCCGCCTTGGAGGCGTCGGGCTCCCGGCTGAACATCGATTCCCCGAAGAACACCCGCCCCAGGCGGACGCCGTAGACGCCGCCAACGAGCACACCGGCGCGCCAGATCTCGCAACTGTGGGCGATGCCGCGGCGATGCAGATCGAGATATGCGGCGCGCATTTCATCGGTAATCCAGGTGCCGGGGCTCGAGCTGCGTGGCGCCGCGCAGGCGCTGATCACGGAGGTGAAATCCCGATCGACGTGGTACTCGAAGCCGCGCTTGCGCAGTGTCCGCGCCAGGCTCCGTGAGAGGTGAAACTCCTGCGGAATGAGCACTTCGCGGGGGTCTGGGGACCACCACAGCACCGGCTGCCCGGGTGAATACCAGGGGAAGATGCCCCGCGCGTAAGCCGCCACCAGCCGTTCACAGGACAGATCACCGCCGGCCGCCAGCAGTCCCGCCGGGTCGCGCAAGGCGCGTTCGACCGGCGGGAAACTGTCGGGCGGGTCGCCAGGCGCAAGCCAGGCAATCATCGTCCCGCGGCTTGCCCGGCGTCGGCCCGCTCAGGCGCGGAACGGGGTGTGGCGGGCGGCAACATCCGCATATTCTGTCACGGCGGCGGACTCACGCTCGAGATAGCGCGCCACCGCGCTGCGCAGCTCCCGGTCGGCGAGCCAGTGCGCCGACCAGGTGAAGGCCGGCTCAAAGCCCCGTGCCAGCTTGTGCTCACCCTGCGTGCCCGGTTCGAAGCGCGCCAGCCCTTCACGGATGCAGTAGTCGATGCCCTGGTAATAGCAGGCCTCGAAATGCAGGCTGTGGTAGTCGCCATCGGCGCCCCAATAGCGGCCGTACAGCGTGTCGCGGGAACGAAAGTACACCGCGGTCGCCACGTTCTCGCCAGCGCGCTGCGCCAGCACGGCGATGAAGGCGTCGCCCAGTGCCGCGGCCACACGCTGGAAGAAAGCCGCGTTCAGGTAGGGCAGGTGGCCGTGGCGCAGGAAGGTCGAGGCGTGCAGTTCGTGGACGCGCAGCAACGTTGCCGCGTCCAGCTGCGCGCCCGTCAGCGACTTGAATTCGATGCCCTGTTCGGCGATGCGCCGACGTTCCCGCCGCACCTTCTTGCGTTTGTCGGCTGAAAAAGTGGCCAGGAAATCCTCGAAGTCGCCATAACCACGGTTGTGCCACTGGAAATGGCAATCGCGTCGCAGCAGCCAGCCCGCTTCGGCGGCGGCGGCGCGCAGCGGTTCGTCGATAAACAATGCGTGCGCCGAGGAGCAGCCGCGCGCGCGCGCGTCGGCCTCGATCGCGGCCAGCGCCGCGCCACGAAGAGCGGCGCCGCCGTCATCCGCGGCCGCGCACAGCACTCGCGGGCCTGTGGCTGGCGTAAAAGGAATGGCCGCCAGGAGCTTGGGATAGTAGTCGAGTCCGCGGCCCTCCCAGGCGCGCGCCCAGGCGAAATCGAAGACGAATTCGCCCCAGGAATTGGTCTTTTCGTAGAGCGGCGCCACTGCGAGCGGCCGCTCCGGCGGCCCGATCAGCAGATGGCGCGGCGTCCAGCCAACGGCCGGCGCGACGCAGCCGGTGTCCTCGAGCGCCGCCAGGAATTCGTAGCGGAGAAACGGGTAATCGCCGGCGAGCGCATTCCAGGCCGCAGCGTCGAGCTCTGCCAGGCGTGCGTGAAAGCTGACCGGCTCCGACGGGATCATCCCGCTCCGTCGAGCTGCTCCAGGTAGCGGTCGGCGTCGAGCGCCGCCATGCAACCCGACCCGGCCGAAGTGATGGCCTGCCGGTACACATGGTCGGCGACATCGCCCGCGGCGAACACGCCCGGCACGCTGGTGCCGGTGGCATCCCCCGCGAGGCCGCCGCGCACCTGCAGGTAGCCGCCCTTCATGTCGAGCTGACCCGCGAATATCGAGGTGTTGGGTTGGTGGCCGATGGCGATGAACACGCCAGCGACCGCGAGGTCACGGCTGGCGCCTCCGGCGGCCTTCACGCGCACGCCGTTCACGCCCTGCGCGTCGCCGAGGATTTCCTCGACCGCGTGATTCCACATGATCGTGGCCTTGCCGGCCTTTTCCCGCTCGAACAGCCGGTCCTGGAGTATTTTTTCCGCCCGCAGGCGATCGCGCCGGTGCACCAGCGTGACATGGGCGGCGATATTGGTGAGGTAGAGCGCTTCTTCCACCGCCGTGTTGCCGCCGCCGATCACCGCCACGCGCTGGCCGCGGAAGAAGAACCCGTCGCAGGTGGCGCAGGCCGAAACGCCCCGCCCCCGGTAGGTCTCTTCCGAAGGGAGCCCGAGGTACTGCGCCGAGGCGCCGGTCGCGATGATCAGTGCGTCGCAGGTGTAGGTACCTTTGTCGCCCACCAGCTCGAGCGGCCGCTGCCCGAGCCGCACCGTGTGGATCTGGTCGGCGATGATCTCGGTGGCGAAGCGCTCGGCGTGGCGGCGCATCCGCGCCATCAGGTCCGGACCCTGCAGTCCTTCGACGTCGCCGGGCCAGTTGTCAACATCGGTCGTGATCATGAGCTGCCCGCCCTGCTCGGTGCCGGTAATGAGCAGGGGCTTGCGGTTGGCGCGTGCGGCGTAAACCGCGGCGCTGTAGCCAGCCGGGCCTGAACCCAGGATTATCAACCGACGGTGAGTCAGCTCGCTCATGTACAATTTCCCGATGACTTGCAGCGACCCATACCGGTGGCCGCGGCACAGATGGTATGTAACGCGGCGCGCGCGGCCAAGTCATAAATTGATGTTTAAGGTGACCCATTGACCAATTCCCCGGCCTCGCCCAAGTCGCCACCGCGCTTTTCAGCCGCGGTTGCCCATGGCCTGCGCGAGGCGGCGGCGATCAGCCTCGGCGTCGTCGCGCTGGTGCTGGCAGTGGCGTTGCTGAGTTTCGACCCGCGCGATCCGGGCTTCTCGTCCACCGGTCTGGGGGACATCGTCCACAACCGCATCGGCAGCAGCGGTGCCTACCTGGCCGATCTGCTGTATTTCCTGTTCGGCCGGCCCGCCTACCTGCTGCCGCTCGCCCTGGGCGTGACGGCGGTACGCCTGGGCCGTGGCCCAGCCGCAGCCGAGGCCGCCTCGCGGGCCAACGTCGTGGTGCGCGCGCTCGCCTTCGCGGTGCTGCTGGCCTGCAGCTGCGCGCTCACGGCGCTCCACTGGAACCCCGGCGTGCTGCGCCAGAGCGCCGGCGGCGTGGTCGGCATGGCGATCGGCAGTGGCCTGTCTTCCGCGCTCAACCTGTTGGGCGCAACCCTGATGCTGCTCGCCGCCTGGGCGGCGAGCGCGGCGGTTGCCTTGGGCATTTCCTGGCTGCGGGTGATCGATGGCCTCGGTGCCGCGGTCTGGCGCGCCATCCGCCTGGTCCGCGAGCGCCGCCAGTTGACGCGTGAGGTGAGCGACGGCCGCGAGCGCAAGCAGGCGCGGATGGAAGCGGGTGAGGCTGAAACCCGGAAGATCCGCGCCCGGCCACCACCGCGCATCGAGGCGCCGGCGCCGGCCGCGCCCAAGAGCGAGCGCGCCGAGAAGGAGCGCCAGGTGCCGCTGTTCGATCCGCCGCAGGCGGGCGAGCTGCCGGCACTGGGCCTGCTCGATGATCCCGGTTCGCGCGAGCCGTCCTATTCACCCGAGGCACTCGAGGCGATGTCGCGGCTGGTCGAACTCAAGCTCAAGGATTTCGGCGTTGACGTCGAGGTCGTGGCCGTGCACCCCGGTCCGGTCATCACGCGCTTCGAGATGCGCCCGGCGCCCGGCGTCAAGGCGAGCCAGATCAGCGGGCTCGCCAAGGACCTGGCGCGTGCGCTCTCGACCACCAGCGTGCGCGTGGTCGAGGTGATCCCGGGCAAATCGGTGATGGGGCTCGAGATCCCGCACGAGAAGCGCGAAGTCGTGACGCTCGGCGAGATCATCAAGAGCAGGGCCTACGACGAAGTCGCCTCGCCGCTCGCGCTCGCGCTCGGCAAGGATATCGGCGGCGCGCCGATGGTCGCCGACCTGGCGCGCATGCCGCACCTGCTGATCGCCGGCACCACCGGCTCGGGCAAGTCGGTGGCCATCAACGCCATGGTGCTCTCGCTCCTCTACAAGAGCACGGCCGAGCACGTGCGGCTGATCATGATCGATCCGAAGATGCTGGAACTCTCGGTCTACGAGGGCATTCCGCATCTGCTGGCGCCGGTGGTCACGGATATGAAACAGGCGGCCAATGCGTTGCGCTGGTGCGTCGCCGAGATGGAGCGGCGCTACCAGTTGATGTCGGCGCTCGGGGTGCGCAACATTTCCGGCTACAACCGCCACGTCAAGGATGCGATCGCGGCGGGCAAGCCGATTCGCGACCCGATCCTCACGATGCGTGCCGCCAACGACCCATCGATCGACCAGCGGCAGATCCCGGATCTTGGACCATTGCCCTTCGTGGTGGTGATCATCGACGAGCTCGCCGATCTCATGATGATCGTCGGCAAGAAAGTTGAGGAGCTGATTGCCCGGCTGGCGCAGAAAGCCCGCGCCTCGGGGATTCACTTGATCCTGGCGACGCAACGGCCCTCGGTCGATGTGATCACGGGACTCATCAAGGCCAATATTCCCACGCGCATCGCCTTTCAGGTCTCGGCGCGCGTCGATTCGCGCACCATCCTCGACCAGATGGGGGCCGAGTCGCTCCTCGGGCACGGCGACATGCTGTATCTGCCGCCCGGCACCGCGATCCCGACGCGCGTGCACGGCGCGTTCGTCAGCGATGCGGAAGTGCATCGCGTGGTCGATGCGCTCAGGAAAACCGCGAAGCCGACTTACATCGAAGCCGTGCTTGTGGGCCCGTCGCAGCCGCTGGTCGGCATCTCGGGTGAGGAGGACGAGGCTGGCGGTTCAGGCGATGACGCCGAGCAGGATCCGCTCTACGACGAAGCCGTCAACATCGTGGTGCGGGAGCGCAAGCCCTCGATCTCCTACGTGCAGCGGCGCCTCAAGATCGGCTACAACCGTGCCGCGCGCCTGATCGAGGCGATGGAGAGCGCGGGCCTGGTCGGGCCGCTGCAGTCGAACGGCGCGCGCGAAGTGTTGGCGCCGCCGCCACCGGGGAGCTGAGCGTGCAACGCGCATTCCTGCGGCTGATCTGTGCGGCGAGCCTTGCGATCCTGGCTGCGCCCGCGGTGCCCGCGGTGGCATCGAACGGCACGGCGCTGGACCGGTTCCTCGAGGGCCTGACGAGTCTGCGTACCCAGTTCACGCAGGTTGTGGTCGATGCCGCTGGCAAGCAGCTCGAGACCGGGCAGGGCACGCTGCTGGTGAGTCGCCCGGGCCGCTTTCGCTGGGAGTACACCCCACTAGGCGGTGGCGCCCAGTTGCTGGTGGCGGACGGCACCAACTTGTGGTTCTACGATCGTGAGCTGCAGCAGGCGACGGTGAAGCCGGCCGCCGCCGCGCTCACCGCCACCCCGGTCATGCTGCTCTCGGGCAGCGCCGCACAGTTGCGCGCCGCGTTCACGGTGGTCGATGTCGCGCAGCGCGATTCGCTCGGCTGGGTGCAGGTGACGCCGCGCAGCGCCGCCGCCGAATTCGCCAGCGCCGAGCTTGGCTTTCGCGGCACGCAGCTGGTGCGGCTGGTGATCCACGACCGTCTGAACCAGACCGATACGCTGAGCTTCACTGACAGCACCCGCGGCGCGCGCGTTGCCGATTCCGAGCTGCGGTTTACGCCGCCTACGGGCGTCGATGTCATCGGCACGCCGCACGCTGTGCCGTGATTCACTCATGAGTGACTTACGCTATTCCCGCGCCTGGTACCTGTTGGGCGTGATCCTGACCCTGGCGGTGATCGTCAGCAGCCTGGTGCCGGCACGCGACCTGCCGCACCTGCGCGTCAGCGACAAACTGGAGCACCTGATCGCGTATTTCAGCCTGGCGCTATGGTTCGGTGGGCTCCTCCCGCCACGTCGCTACCTGCCCCTGGGCCTGGGCCTGCTGGCGCTCGGCGGTGGCATTGAGATCATGCAAGGGCTCATGGGGCTTGGGCGCGAGGCGGACTGGCGCGATTTCTACGCTGACGCACTCGGCACGGCGCTTGGCCTGTCGCTGTGCATGGCGGGCTTGCGGCATTGGGCGAGCTGGCTCGAGCAGTGGCCGAAGCGACGCTGAAAGCCTGGCGGCCACTGGCCGACCGCATGCGGCCGCGCACGCTGGCCGAATTTGTCGGCCAGCCCCAGCTGCTGGCGCGGGGCAAGCCGCTGTATGAAGCCATCGCGGCGCGGGCGCTGCACTCGCTGATCCTGTGGGGGCCGCCGGGCACCGGCAAGACCACGCTCGCGCGGCTCATGGCCGCCGCGTCGGGGGCCGAGTTCATCCCGCTCTCGGCCGTGCAGGCCGGCATCAAGGATATCCGCGAGGCCGTGGCGCACGCACGCCAGGTGGCCGCCGCCGGCAACCCCACCGTGCTGTTTCTGGACGAAGTGCATCGCTTCAACAAGACGCAGCAGGACAGTTTTCTGCCGCACGTCGAGGACGGTACGCTGGTGTTCATCGGCGCCACCACCGAGAACCCGTCCTTCGAAATCGTCGGCGCCTTGCTCTCGCGCGCCCGTGTCTATGTATTGAAAGCGCTCGATGCCGCGGACCTGCGCGGACTGCTCGAGCGCGCACTCACCGATCGCGAGCGCGGCTTGGGCGACACCGGCCTCGCCTTCGAACCCGAGGCGCTGGATCTGCTCGCGCAGGCCGGAGACGGCGACGCGCGCCGGGCGCTCGGCATGCTCGAACTTGCCGCGGGTCTGGCCGCCGCGGCCGGCACGCGCACCATCACGGTGGAGCAGGCGCGCGAAGTCGCCTCCGGTGGCCGCCGCCGGTTCGACAAGGGCGGCGAGCAGTTCTACGATCAGATCTCTGCGCTCCACAAGGCGGTGCGCGGATCCGATCCGGACGGCGCGCTGTACTGGTACGCGCGCATGATCGACGGCGGCTGCGATCCACACTACCTCGCGCGCCGCGTGCTGCGCATGGCGAGCGAGGACATCGGCCTGGCCGATCCGCGCGCGCTCACCATCGCGCTCGAAGCCTGGCAAGCCTACGAGCGGCTCGGGAGCCCCGAAGGCGAGCTGGCGATCGCCGCGGCGGTGGTCTACATGGCGGTGGCTGCCAAGAGCAATGCGCTCTACATCGGCTACGGCGCCGTACAGGCGGATATCGAGCGCTACGGGTCGCTCGAAGTGCCCATACAACTGCGCAATGCGCCGACCAAGCTCATGAAGGAACTCGGCTACGGCAGCGGCTACCGTTATGCGCACGACGAGCCCGGCGCTTTTGCCGCCGGCGAGCGCTACCTGCCCGAGGGCCTGCCAGAGCGGCGCTACTACGAGCCGGTGCCGCGTGGCCTGGAGCTCAAGATTGGTGAGGCGCTGGCGCGATTGCGCGAGCGCAATCAGAATGCGCGCTCGGGCGCCAAGCCCAAAGACGCCAAGTGACGCCGCGATGATCGACCCGAAATTGCTCCGCTCCTCCACGGCCGACGTGGCGCGCAACCTGGCCCGCCGCGGCTTTACGCTGGACGTGAGCGCGTTTGCGGCGCTCGAGGAACGCCGCCGGCACTGGCAGCTCGAAAGCGACCGGCTGCGCGCCGAACGCAACAGCCACGCCAAGGCCATCGGCCAGGCCAAGGGGCGCGGTGAGGACATCGCCCCGCTCATGGTGCGCGGCGAGGCGCTGGCCCGCGAAGTCGAGGACACCGACCGCGCGCTCGAAGCCATCCAGACCGAGATGAGCGACTGGCAGCTGGGCCTGCCCAACCTGCTGCATGAATCCGTTCCCGACGGGCGCAATGAGAGCGCGAACGTTGAAGTACGCCGTTGGGGCGAACCGCGGAAGTTTGATTTCGTGCCGCGCGATCACGTCGAGGTGGGCGAAGGCCTTGGCGGCCTCGATTTCGAAGCCGCGAGCCGCATCTCGGGCGCAAGATTCGTGGTCATGCGTGGCGCACTTGCGCGACTGCAGCGCGCACTCGCGCAGTTCATGCTCGACCTGCACACCCGTGCGCACGGTTACACCGAAGTGTACGTACCCTACCTGGTGGCCGGCTCGACACTGCAGGGCACGGGGCAGCTGCCGAAGTTCGAGCAGGACCTGTTCGCGCTGCGCGGCGAGCAGAATCTCTACCTGATTCCCACCGCCGAAGTGCCGGTGACCAACCTGGTGCGTGAGCAGATCATCGCTGCCGAAGCGCTGCCGATGAAATTCGTTGCCCAGACCACGTGCTTCCGCTCCGAGGCCGGCGCCGCAGGCCGCGACACGCGCGGCATGATCCGCCAGCACCAGTTCGAAAAAGTCGAACTGGTGCAGATCGTCGGGCCGGACGATTCCTATCGCGCGCTCGAAGAACTGGTCTCACATGCGGAAGAAGTGCTGCGCCAGCTGCAGCTGCCGTATCGGGTGATTGCGCTGTGCGCCGGCGACGTGGGTTTCGCCAGCGCCCGTACCTATGACCTCGAAGTGTGGCTCCCGGCGCAGGGCAAGTACCGCGAGATTTCCTCCTGCAGCAATTGCGAGGCCTTCCAGGCGCGGCGCATGCAGGCGCGCTGGCGCAACCCCGCCACCGGCAAGCCCGAGCCGCTGCATACGTTAAACGGTTCTGGCGTCGCGGTAGGGCGCGCCCTCGTGGCGGTGCTCGAGAATTACCAGAATGCCGATGGTTCGGTGACTGTGCCCGAAGTTTTGCGCTCCTACATGGGCGGATTGCAGCAAATTCCGCTAAAGTCCTGACCCGCGCCGCGGGCACGCCGGAGAGGTGGCAGAGCGGTTGAATGCACCGGTCTTGAAAACCGGCAAGGCTTCACGGCCTTCGTGAGTTCGAATCTCACCCTCTCCGCCACTGAAAAGATCGATGCTTGGCGATGGGACTACAACGAGAACCGGCCTCACCGTTCTCTCGCGGGTCTGACACCCCGGGAATATGCGGTGAAGCAGGTGCTCATAGGGGTCGCAAACTCACAGGCCTAATGGTCCGAAATAACCAGGCCTCTCAACAACGGCCATCTCCTAAGCTATCAATGGTCCGAAGAATGACGGCAGGTCAGCGCGATGGCGTTCTTCGGCGGCATAATGGCCAGTTCGAAGGGCGATTAGGGGCGCGCTCACGGCGGAGATCGCGAAGAGCGGGTATTGAAGCAACGGACGGCGTTTGTGAATGAGTGAGTGACATGCGCAAGGTGGAAATGAGCACCTCAAGAGGTTATCGCGATCAACTAGATCGGGCGCGCCGTTTTTTGGAGCGCGTGAGGGGAGCCATCTACGTCGAAGACGACCCCTGCGAAATCAGCGACGTGGAGTACCAAGACACTGTGTGGGCGTTCTTTCAGAATTGCTGGCACATCAAGGATTGGGTCAAGCACGATAGCGCGGTACCCGAGCAGACCCGGCAGCGCGTGATAGAAGCAGCAGAGTCATCCGCCGTATTGTACATTTGCCAAGACATGGCGAATGGCACAAAACATTTGAAGCTGACACGGCCTCAAGCAGGCGCCGGCGCCCGCCACGGTCATATGAGTACCACGATTGTCCAAGGCCTCCTCGTCAAGTTTGATTGCGTAATTGTGCTCGCTGATGGGAGCGAGCGTTCGGCGCGTGAAGTGGCGTGCGAGTGTATGGAGGAATGGGTGAAAATTTTGGAACGCGAGGACCTTGCAACAGCGCGGCTCAGTTGATCGCGCGGCCGCGGCAGGCGGTGGGGCAGCCAGAGAAAGCCTCGCCACGGTAGGCGCCTGGCTCGATAGGAGCAAACCTACTCTGACATCAATTTATTGGCCCAGTTATACCACTCGTTTCGATTAGCGCATGACCCGGCGTCCGTTTGGTATTCCAATTGGTGTAGTGGACCGAGGGTAGCGCTGTACGTACCGAGCTCAGCATTTTTATCTACGTCTGCCAAGGTGGTAGTGACAGTCGAGATAATTTTGCGGGTCTTGGCGTCTCTGTCGGCCGACGTTGTTGTGAGCCTCGCAAAGCACCGATTTAACTTAGAGTCGTAGTGGTTCTCGTAACCGCTTTGAGCGCTGCTGCTTGCGCTGTTTGTAGCGCCCGAGCCGTAAAACTGCTTGAACCACTCCCGGGCAGTGTGCCCGCATCGCCCGCGAAGTTCGTACCACTGCGCGTCGGTAGGTATCGCCGGCCCCTCTTCATGCGGCGGACTGGGTGCAGGGGCCTAATTGCAGGCAATGAGAGTCGCAGCCACGAGGGTGGCCAGTGTCACGGCGAACGGATTTCGGCGCATGGAGATCCTCTTGCCGGTCGGGATGGAGGGAAGCGAGTGCTTGCGCGACGGGTTCATGCTCGAAACGTGAGTATAGGCCCGCAATCTCGCCATACAAGGCTGGCTCGCGCGGAATAGGGCTCCCGGCTCACCTGCGAGGGCCAGACGCGATTCTGGTGCGTATGGGTGGCAATGGCTCACGGCGCAAGACTCAGCGGAATGGATTGGGTGCAGACCTGAGTACTGTCAAGTCGAGCAAACAATTGTCAAGTGCCGTCGAGCGGCCGAAGGAGTGGGGCAAAGCGTAAACCGCGCACGCGAATTACGAACGCAACAGATCAAGTAACTGCAGCGAGAAGCCGACGAAGAATAGAAACACGGCGGCCGCGAATCCCCATTTCGAACACATCGCGCGGCGTCTATCTTTGGACGTCATGTCCTCGAAATTGGCGGGACCCACGTAGCCGGAGGCCGTGAAAGTCGTCGACGGCGCGAGACGTGCTTTCAGACCGGACGGCCACATCGTGCCCGCAGCCGCCATTCGTCCAGGTCTGCTATGCAGGCAGAGCCACAAACGTCTACCGGAGCGCGGCATAGACCCGATGAACCTGGCGATAGT
>JAYUZI010000017.1:0-9724 GCA_043751915.1 Gammaproteobacteria bacterium
ACCCGGCTACTCGGGCGTCGACACTCTCTACCATGACCGCCAGCACACGCTCGATGTGACGCTGACCATGGCGCGCATCTGCGCCGGCTACGAACGCCAGGTCGAGCCGTTGTGGAAACTCGGCGCCGAGCGCGCTATCGCCGGCGTGATCATGGCGCTGTTCCATGACGTGGGGTACCTGCGCCGCAGCAGCGATACCGCGCAGCGCAACGGCGCCGAATTCACGCGTACACACGTATCACGCGGCATCGAATTCCTGCGCGGCTACCTGCCGCACCTGGGCCTGGCACAGTGGGTCGGACCGGCCAGCCAGGTGCTGCACTACACCGGGTACGAAAAACCATTCAGCGAACTGGTGCTCGAGGACGCGCGCGATGTGCGGCTCGGCCATCTGCTGGGCACTGCCGACATGATTACGCAGATGGCGGATCGTTGTTATCTGGAGAAATGCCGCGACCGGCTCTATCCGGAGTTCGTGCTGGCCGGCATGGCGCTGCCGTTTGCCAATGCCCGCGCCGAACAGGTGCGCTACGCCTCGGGTCTCGATTTGCTGCGGCAGACGCCGCAATTTGCCAGCGAGACTCGCCGCCAGCGCCTGGACGGTGAGTTCAATCGTGCCTACCGCTACCTTGAGATCCTGTTCGATGGCCGCAATCCATACATGGAATCGATCGAGCGCAACCTGACATTCCTCGAGCAGGTGCTGCGCAGCGAGAGCTGGCGCATGCTGCGCCGCAACCCGCCGCTGTACGCCGCCAGCCCGAACACGTTGGCGGAAGTGCGCGGGCAGATGCTCGGCTACTTCAAGCGGGCGTGGCTGCGCGACTGAGCGCGGCAGCCGCCAGCGCCGCTGCCGGCGCCGTGGCCACGGCCGCCACATAGCGCTCGTGCAGTTGCGGCAGTAGTGCTGCCACGGTTGCGCCACCGTCGAGATTCGCGCCCACCAGCGCGGTGCGCAACAGCTCCACCGTAAGCGCCGCCAGCGCGGGTTCCGCCACCGGCGCGAAACTCAGATGCCAGGGTTCAGGCTGAACGCCACCGCGGTCGCGGTCATACGGGAGGAAGAACCCGTAGTCGTGGGCATGAGCCACCAGCCAGTCCGACAGGCGTCCGAAACGCCCACCCGCGAGGTAATCGCCGCCCAGCAGTTCAACGCGGGCACCGGGGGCGACAGTCCGGCCATCGATCAGGTCGCAATCGCTCCCCCAGTGATGGCGGCTCGCTCCCGGAAGCGCAGACCAGACCAGAATGGCCGCGACGCGCTGCGCCTCGGCCAGGTCGGCAGCCCGCAGCGGCCGGTGGTCCGTGTCCAGCAGTGCACGCTCGCCGCGGAACTTGCTGTTCCAGATGGCGAGTTGTCGCCCAAAGTCGCGAAATCCCGATACCAGCCGCAGATCGATGTCGTCGCGGGCAGCCGCGGCGCGCATCGCCAGGAACGCGGCAGCCGCGGCTGGGTGCAATTCGCAGCCCAGCCCGGGGACCGTTCGCACGTGCGTGCGCGCCCTGCCAGTCAGCTCCAGCGCTGACAGTGCCGCGGCCCGTGGCCCGGAATTGGCGGTTTGAGCGTTCATCGGGCATGATTCTAAGCTGCCTGACAGGGGAGAGGTGTGCGGAGCCCTCAGTTTTCCAGCCGACATATAGCAGCCCTGGCGCTGGGGCTGACTCTCTGCGGCTGGGTCGCGATCGTCGAGATCCGGCAGCAGATACCCACTACGCTGATCTGGTTCGCCGGCCTGCTGACATTGACCGGAGCCGCGGCTGCCGCGCTGTGGTCCTGGAGCGAGCGGCAGCGCATGCAGGACGGCGTCCAACGGCTCATCGGCGCCGCCGAACGCCTGGGTCGAGGAGAATTCTCGCAGCCTGTCGAAGCCGGCCTCGGCGGGCACCTCGGCCGCCTCCAGCTGGCCTTCGAGCGCACTCGCGTGGCGCTCAACGACACCACTTTCAGCCGCGACTACCTGCACAGCGTGCTCAACAGCATGAGTGACAGCGTGTTCGTGGCCGCGCCCGACGGCGTGATCCGCATCGTCAACGATGCGGCGCGGCGCATGACCGGGTATTCATCCGAAGAACTGGTCGGCATGCGCGTCGGCACACTCCTGGCCGCGACTGGCGAGGGCGGCGGTGACCCGTTGGCGGCGGCGCGCGAGGCGGGCGAGACGGTGCTGCGGACCCGTGCCGGGCAGACCATTCCGGTCTCGTTCGTGGTCTCGACGGTCGACAGCGCCGATGTGCAGTTCGCCGGCGACATCTACGTGGCGCGGGACATCACCGAGCGTAAACGCGCCGAGCGGCGCATCCGTTACCTGGCGCGCTACGATGCACTCACCAAGATCCCCAACCGTATGCAGTTCCAGCACCTGCTGCAGCAGGCGATTGCGCGCGCGCGCCGCGCCAGCCAGGGTGTGGCGCTCCTGTACATTGACCTGGACCACTTCAAGGAAGTGAACGACACCTTCGGTCACGCCGCCGGGGATCGCGTGCTCGAGGTGCTCACCGAGCGGCTGACGCGCGTGCTGAGCAGCGACGCCGTGCTCGGCCGCCTCGCCGGCGACGAATTCGCACTGTTCGTCGACGGCCTGAGCAGCGATGCCGACGAGGCGGGCGAGCAGGTGTCGCAGCTGGCGCGCACCATGCTGGATGCCGCCGGCGCGGCCTTCCACATCAACCAGCAGGAAGTGTTCCTGACCGTGAGCATCGGCGTCGCCTTCTGCCCGCGCGATGCCGACAACGTCATCGACCTGATCCGCAACGCCGATGCCGCCATGTATCATTCGAAGCAGAACGGCGGCAATACCTTCGCGCACTATTCGCAGGAGATGAATGCAGCGGCGGTCGAGCGGCTGATGATCAAGAGCAAACTGCGGCGCGCCGTGGAGCGCGACGAGTTCGTGGTCCATTACCAGCCAAAGATCGATCTGCGCGACGGCCGCATTGTCGGCGCCGAGGCGCTGCTGCGCTGGCGGCTGCCTGGACACGGCGATATTCCCCCGTCGCAGTTCATTCCGATGGCCGAGGAGAACAACCTCATCACTCTGATCGGCGAATGGGTGCTCGAGCGCGTCTGCCTCGACCTGAATCTGCTGCGCAGCAAGGTCGGCGACCCCGGCCGCATCGCGCTCAACCTGTCGCTCAAGCAGCTGCGACACGCGGGATTCATTCTCAATTGCCGCTCGCTGTTCGAGCGCCACGGTGTGCCGCCGCAGAGCCTGGAGCTTGAGATCACCGAATCGACCCTGATGGCCGACCCGCGGCGCACGGTGGAAATGCTGGCGCAGCTCGCGGCGATGGGACTGCACCTGTCGATCGACGACTTTGGCACCGGCTACTCTTCGCTCTCCGTACTACAGCAGTTTCCAATCGGGACTCTCAAGATAGACCAGTCCTTCGTGCGTGACCTGGCCGATGACCCGGCTGATGCTACACTGGTGCGGACCATCATCGACATGGGGCACGGATTGGGCCTGCAGGTAGTTGCCGAAGGGGTCGAGCGGACTAACCAGGTGTTGCCGCTGCGGATGTGGGGTTGTGACATTGCCCAGGGGAGACTTTTTGGTGAAGCGGTCGGCATTCTGGACCTGCTCGCGCAATTGCAGGAACAGCAGGCCGGCAAACCGGCCTTTGGCGCGCTGATCGCCGCCCAGCTCGGTCATGCCCTGAGCGCCTGACAGCACAACTGATGCGTTACCGCGAAAACCGCGACCAGACCGCCGAACTGCTGCGCATGGTGCTGCCTTTGATGTCGCGCCATGCCGCCGGCTTTCATCCACTGAGTTTCGCGGTCTGGTATGAGTACGCCGCCGGCACCAACCAGACGCTGAAGGCGGCGGTCGACGCGCGGGTCGCGGCCTCCGTGCGGCTTACCGATACCGATATAGAAGAACTGTTCGATCGTCATGTGGCGATGCGCGATATCGAGTCCTCGATGCGTGTGCGGGCGCGCATCCAGGAAGTGGTCGAGCAGGTTACCGAGAGCACGGCCAAGGCGAGCCTGGAAGTGGGCCGTTATAACGACGGGCTGGGCGATTACCAGCAGCGACTGAAGCGGGACGTCGACAGGGACGCGCTTACCCAGGTGGTGATGGCGCTGCTCGAAGACACCGACCGTGTGCGCTCGCGCACCAGCGACCTGCAGCAGAATCTGGCGACCAATTCCAAGGAAGCACGCCGCCTGCAAGGCGAACTGGAAATCGTCCAGGGCCAGGCGCAGGTCGATCCGCTCACCAGCCTGCTCAATCGCCACGGCCTGGAATACCGCGTGCGCGACAGCTATCCGTCGGGCCTGCCCGCGGGCGCGCTGCTGCGCCTGGGCGTCGATGAATTCACGACCGTTGGTGAAAACCTGGGCCATCTGCTGGCCGATCGGGTGCTCGCAGCGATCGGCCAGGTCATCAGCAATGGCGCCGGACAGGGGACGCTCCTGGCCCGCACCGGGAGCGAGGATTTCCTGCTGTTGCTGCCGGGTCGCTCAGCCACCGAGGCACTGGCGCAGGCCGAACGTATCCGCGTCAGCGTGGAGCGCTGCCGCGTCCGCCGCCAGGACAGCGAGACCGCGGTCACAACAGTGACCGTGTCAATCGGCGCCTTCATGCTGCGTGGCGGCGAGGCGCTGGCGGTTGCCATCGAGCGCGGCGATCAGGCGCTGGCACGTTCCAGGCAGGAAGGTGGCAATCGCATCACGGTGGGCGGGGACTGACGGCGCTGCGGCGGCCGCTAGCCGGGCCTGCGCCACTCGCGGCTCAGCAGGCCGTACACGTTGACGTCGGTCGGTTCGCCCTTGGTGAGCCAGCGTTCGCGCAGCCGGCCTTCTGCGCCGAAGCCCAGCCGCTCGAGCAGCAGCGACGAGCGGGTATTGCGCGGCTCCACTTCGGCTTCGAGCCGGCGCAGGTGCAGCTCGCCGAAAGCGCAGTCGACCAGCGCGCACAGCGCTTCATGCATGAAGCCCTGGCCCCAGTGCGCGCGGCCCAGCACGTAGCCGAGTTCCGCGCGTGCGCTGGCTTCATCGTGGCGGAACAGGAGGCAACTGCCGATCGCCGCCCCCGACTGTTTCTCGAGCACGGCAAACTGCAACGCCGCCCCCGTGACCTGCAGTGCGCTCATGCGCGCATACCAGTTGCGGGCGTCCTCGAGGCCGCGCCAGCTCGCGTACGGCAGATAGCGCGTCACGGCGTCGTCGCCGTTGACGACCAGGAGCGAGGGCAGATCGGCCTCGGTCACCAGGCGCGTCAGCAGGCGCGCGGATTCCAGGGCGTGGCCGAGGCGCAGCGGCACTACAGCAGCCGCTTGAGCTTCGGACCCGCGTAGGCGAATCCGTTCTGCTCGTAGAAGTGCCGCACCCCGCGCCAGCGCTCCGCCTCCGGCGCAGTGACATCGATGCGGTGCCAGCCGCACCGCTGGCCGTGGCTCACCGCCGCGCTGATCAGGCTGACGCCGATGCGCGTGTCGCGGTATTCGGGCACGACGTACATCTCGCTGATCACGCCGAACCTGCCGTTGGCATAGATCGCAAACGACTCGCTGAGTGTCAGGACGCCGGCTGGAATGCCGCTCCCGGTCATGGCGAGCAAGGCGATGTACCGGTCGCCGAGTTGCCGCTGTAGGCCAGAGAGTGCGTTGACGTTGAGCTCGCCTGCTTCTTCGCCTTCTTCACCCAGCTCCTTCAGCAACGCCTCGACCAGGCGGAACACCATGGGCAGGTCGTCGGCGCCGGCTTTCCTGATCTCAATGGCCGACATCTGTGCTCCCGGCGCCGAAGGTGTAATTGAAAATGAGCGACGGATCACTGATCGCGATGAGCAGCCTGCGGTCCGCAACAGCGCGAATTATAGACTGCCCGGCCGAGGTCGCGTGCGAGCGCGAGCTGCGTACCCCGATGGCCTCAGGTGGCCGGCAGGTCCAGATGGCCACTGATCTTCCGCAGACCTTCGGGGCTGATCGAACCGACGATGTTGACGATGGTCAGTTCGTGCGGCTCGCTGGCGATGACCGCGAGCCCCGTGGTCTTCTCGTGCTCCATCGAGACGTAGACGTCGACGTTCTTCCGGTCCTTGCCGCGCACCTGGGCCAGGCGGTTCCAGTTGGGCGCGCCCAGCTGCGCGCGCACCGCGTCGATGTCGGTTTGCGAGTAGACGAAGTCACGGTCGAACTGGTAGCTGTGAACGGTGATGCTCTTGATGTTGGCAAGCACACGCCTGGCGGCCGCGCTGTCCGGGTCCTTGTCGTCCGCGAAGTGGCTGGCGAAGCGCAGCAGCCAGGGGCCCATGGTCACGACGACGCTCTCGCTCGCCTGGCTCTCGAGGTCGCGCAAATCGGGGAGCGTGAGCTGGCCGCTCTCCACGGGGGCCGGGGCGGCCTCGGCGACCGCCAGGGCGCACAGCAGCGCCGAACCGATCAACACCAACGTACGCGTCTTCATGGAAAATCTCCCTTGATCGGCAAACGGTGCCGTGATAACTGCTAGACGCGGCAGGGGAGAAAAGGATGCAGCTGCCACGGGCGCATCGTGCCCAGCCCCGGGGCGATGAACCCGATTCAGCGCAAATTCAATCGCTTGCGGTCGGAGTCCGGCGCTCGAGCCCGGAAGCCTTGCGGCCCGCCCGTTCAAACGCGGGCGCGGCACTGGACTGCAGGCGCGAGGCCGTGTCCAGGCACCGATCGAGAAGCGCGCGGGCTCCATCGTGAAGCTGATCGCTGTGCCGGACCATCTCGACGTTGCGCTCCATGTCCTCGGCGGTCCAGCCGCGGCTGTGGGCAATGTACGGGAACTGTGGAAACTGCAGGCCGAGCTCGGCGAAGAACTGCATCATCTGCCCGGCGACCGCCTGGATGTTGTCCTGCCCGCCGGTGATGATGAGCCCCACGACCTTGTCCCTGAGCATCACGCGATTGCGCAGCGTGATCTGGTTCTGCACCGTATTGAGCCGCTCGGCCATCTTGTAGAACAGCGAACTGGCGGCGCCCCAGCGGATCGGCGTGGCCACCAGGATGACGTCCGCCCAGAAAACCAGGTTCTCGTACACGGCGTGCATGCCGTCATGCGGATCCATCTGCGAGATGCTGCACGGCCAGGTGCAGGCGTGGGCGCTCTTCGAGTAGTAGCCCTCGCAGGCGCGAAAGGGCAGGTCCCGGAGCTTCAGCATCCGGTACTCGAGTGCGTGCTTCGCGCCCGCGTGCTCGAGTGCCGACTGCAGCAGCGCTTCCGAGGTCGAGTAGCGCGGGTAGGCGTTGTCCATGATCGTCGTGGAGATGCCCAGCACCCGCAGTGGCCCAGGCGCACGCCGGAGCTCGCGATCGAGCGGATGCTTGTCGTGCGGGAGCCGGTTGCGCGTGGTGGCCGGGGTATCGCGCACCAGCAGCCGCCCGGCTTCGATCCTGAAATCGAAGCGCGGCACCCGATCGGCCTCGAAGCCCGGTTCCCCTTCGCCGCTGATGCGGTGAAACTTCCAGTTGTGCCAGGGGCAGACGACGAAGGCGCCCTCCAGCGTCCCCTGGCCGAGCGGCCCGCCCACGTGGTTGCAGGCGCCGTTGATGGCGCCGAACTGCCCGTCGACGCAGGACAGCGCGACCTTCGTGCGCCCAACGAGCAGTTGCTGGAGCGGTTGCTTCGCCAGCTCGGCCGCGTCGCCCACGTCGTGCCACAGGTCGCCGCTCATGCGCGCTTTACCGCCCCGGACTTGAGCACCATGTACAGCATCACCAATGCGCCCAACAGGACAATGATCGATCCGGTTGCCGGCGCTGTTCCACGAGCCAGAGTTTGTGTATCACTCCGTAGATGAGCGACACCACGAAGCCGATCAGCAGTACGTGCGCATGGGTGACAAACTGCCCGTGATTGTGCGAGGCCGCCATGAAGATGCCCAGGCTCATTCCCAGGACCGCATAGACCAGTGCGAATACGAGATATTTCCGATCGAGACCCATCACATCGCTCCTTATCAGCCCGAGCCGAGATTGTCGGCTGCGAAGCCCCAGTTGAGCAGTTTGGCGAGCACCGCGTTCACGTAGTCCGCGCGCCGGTTCTGGTAGTCGAGGTAGTAGGCATGCTCCCAGACATCGATGGTCAGGAGTGGCTTTGCTCCCTTGCCGAGCGGTGAGTCGGCGTTGCCGGTGTGTGCGACAGCGAGCTTGTCGCCTTCCTGCACGAGCCACGCCCAGCCACTGCCGAATTGGCCGGTCGCGGCCGTGAGCAGCTCTTTCTGGCAGGCGGCGACGCTGCCAAACGAGGCTTCGATCCTGTGCCGGAGCGCCGCCGGCGGATCGCCGCCGCCCTGCGGGCTGAGGCTGCGCCAGTAGAAGCTGTGGTTCCAGTGCTGTGCGGCATTGTTGTACACGGCGGTCTTGTCGGCGACGCCATAGGTGGTGGCGATGATCTTCTCGAGCGGCATGTCCGCAAACGCCGTGCCGGCGATGGCCTTGTTGAGATTGTCGACGTAGGCGCGGTGATGTTTGCCGTGGTGAAAGCCGAGGGTGTTGGCCGAAATCACTGGATCGAGCGCGCCGTCGGCATAGGGCAGCGGGGGCAGGGTAAATGGGCCGGTCGGCGCAGCGGGTGCGGCCGCGGCTGCGGGCTCGGTGGCACGTGCTGCGGCGACGGCGCCCAGCGCGGCCACGCCTACTGTGCCGATCAGCAAATCGCGCCGGCTGAATTGGGCAGTGAATCCGTCACGATGCAGGTTGTTCATGTGTTGATCCTCAGTCAGGCAGACGGGGGATGCTACGCCGCCATGGCAGTTGGCGCAAAAGCTCAGCCGCGCATCTGCCGCTAGGCAGCCAGCGCCGCGGTTCGCGATTGCTGCAGGTCGACGATCGGTGAGGGGTAGTCAAGTCCGAGGCGTATGCCAGCGGCCGCCAGTTCCTGCGCTGAGGCGAGCCAGGGTGCATGTATGCCGCGATCTTCCAGGCGTGCGAGTTCGGGCAGCCAGCGGCGCAGATAGCGGCCCTGCGGGTCGAAACGGCGACTCTGCGTGACGGGATTGAACACGCGATAGTACGGAGCCGCGTCCGCACCGCACCCTGCGACCCACTGCCAGCCCTGCGTGTTGGCGGCGAGGTCGGCGTCGACCAGCGTGTCCCAGAACCAGCGCGCGCCTGCCAACCAGGGCAGGCGCAGGTTCTTCACCAGGAACGACGCGGCGACCATGCGCACCCGATTGTGCATCCAGCCCGTCGCCCACAGTTCGCGCATGCCGGCGTCGATCAGCGGCACGCCGGTGCGGCCGCGCTGCCAGGCATGCAGCGCCCCGGGGTCGTCGCGCCAGGGAAAGTGCGCGAAGGATTCGTGGAGCGGCGCGGTCGGCGTGTGCGGAAAATGGTAGAGCAGGTGGTAAGAGAATTCGCGCCAGAGCAGTTCAGCGAGGAACTTGCCGCCGCGTGCTTCGGCGGGTGGAACGCCGGCGCTGGCCGCGCCGCGCAGCACAGCGTGCCAGACCTGGCGGGGCGAGAGTTCTCCATGATGCAGGTGGGGCGATAGCCGGGAGGTGCCTGGGATTGCCGGGCGGTCGCGATTGTCCGCGTATCCGGCCAGACTGTCGGCCGCGAATAGCGCGAGCCGGCACTGCGCGGCCGCTTCGCCAGGCTTCCAGCTGGCGGCGATCGAGGTGCACCAGTCGGTCTCAGGTCGCAGGCCGAGCGCGGCGAGCGGCAACGCATCGGGCCAGCTCGGCGGCGCAGGCAATGCGGCCGGGGCCGCCAGCGGTTCCGGTGGCGCGAGTTCGGCCAGCAG
>JAYUZI010000018.1:0-2970 GCA_043751915.1 Gammaproteobacteria bacterium
GTCGCGACCACTGGCACGACCGCCACCACGGCGATGGATCCGATCGCACCGCTCGCAGCAATTGCGCGGCGGGAGGCGATCTGGCTGCACGTCGATGGCGCCATGGGCGGCTCGGCGATGCTGTTGCCGGAGTGCAGGCATCACTGGTCCGGAATCGAGGGCGCCGACTCGATCATCGTCAATCCGCACAAGTGGATGCCGGTGGCGTTCGACTGCTCTTTTTATCTGGTCCGTGATCCGGAGCACCTGGTGCGCGTCATGTCCACCCGACCAAGTTACCTGCAGACGCCGATGGACGCGCAGGTGCGCAACTATCGCGACTGGGGCATTCCGCTCGGGCGGCGGTTCCGCGCGCTCAAGATCTGGCTGACGCTGCGCGAGCAGGGCATGGAGGCGATCAGGGCGCGGCTGCGGCGCGACATGGCGAACGCGCGCTGGCTCGCGGCGCAGGTCGACGCCACGTCGCCCTGGTGCCGGATCGCGCCGGTGACGCTGCAGACCGTGTGCGTCCGGCACCAGCCACCCGGGCTTGGCGGTGAGGCGCTCGATCGCCACACGCGGCGCTGGGCGCAGGCGATCAACGACTCCGGGGCGGCGTATCTCACAGCAGCCATGGTCGACGGACGCTGGATGGTGCGCGTGTCGATCGGCATCGAGTCGACCGAGGCGCGGCACGTCGAGGCGCTGTGGCAGACGATGCGCGCGGCGGCGGACGCCAGCGCGCGCGAGGGCTGAACACGTGCAGGAATCCGCAGCAATATCGGAAGCCGGCGGGCGCCGCGGTGCGGCCGGACGCCCGCGCTTCGATCCGTTCACGCGCCTGACGATCAAGAGCGGCCTGACGGGCCATGACGACCTTTATCACAGCACGGTGCGCATGCCCTGGCCGCAGTTCCTGGCCGCGCTGGCCGCCGGATTCCTGCTGATCAACGCGCTGTTCGGGTTGTTTTACATGCTCGGCGCACGCACCATCGCCGGCGCGCGCGCCGACTCGTTCATGGATCATTTCTTCTTCAGCGTGCAGACGCTGGCGACCATCGGGTATGGCGTCATGTATCCGCAGTCCGTCTACGGACACGTACTGGTGACACTCGAGGCGATGCTCGGCATGTTCGGCATTGGCATCGTCGCGGCGCTCGCGTTCGCGCGCTTCTCGCTGCCGCGCTCGCGCGTCCGCTTCAGCCAGGTGGCGGTCATCTCGAACTTTGATGGTACGCCGACGCTGATGTTGCGGGCCGCGAACGAGCGCCGCAATTCCATTATCGCCGCGCGCGTCCAGGTGAGCCTGCTGCGGCAGGAGACCACGCAGGAGGGGTTGGACATCCGCCGCTTCTACGATCTGGCTCTGGCGCGTTCGGAGACGCCGATCTTCTCGCTGTCATGGCTGATCATGCACCCGATCACGCCCGCGAGCCCGCTGCACCAGATCACCGCTGAGGGCCTGGAGCGCGGTGAGTTCGCGTTGCTGGTGTCGATCACGGGGCTCGATGAGACACTGTCGCAGACGCTCCATGCGCGGCAGTCCTATTTCAACACCGACATCCGGTTGAATCACCGGTTCCGCGACCTGCTGGAAGTGTCGACGAGCGGTGAGCGGGTGCTCGACCTGAGCCGCATCGACGAGACTGAGTTGTTGCGCCCCGGCTAGCTCTCGCGGACGACCACCCGCGCATCGAGCGTTCGCATGCCGCGCACGGAATTTGCGATCAGGCAGGAGTGTTCGGCCTGCTCGAGAAGCTTGCGCGCCTTTTCCGCATCGGTGCCTGCCGGCACCGTCAGCGTCGCGTGGGTCTTGAAGCTCGTGAAATAGCTCACGCGCTCGATGCGTTCCAGCACGCCTTCGACGCTGCACTCGAGGCGCGACCACTCGAAGCGGGTGGCGCGGCCGATGGCACGGAACGTGAGAATGAAGCAGTCCGCGAGCGCAGCGCACAACAGTGTTTCGGGCGACCACTGACCGCCAGGTCCGTCAAACTGCGGCGGCGGCGCGGTGACGAGTGCGGGCAGGTCCGGTGAGTTCACGGTAACGGAACCCTCGCTCGTGCCGCTCGCCGTAACGCTGTAATGATGCGGGTAGGGATGCATGGCGGCTTACTCCCCGATTTCCGCCAGCGACTCCGACAGCAGGCGGCGGACTTCCTCGGCGCTCGCTTTGAGCGCGGGGCTTTCCGTCCGCTCCAACGAGGCGACGGGATCGATGCTGGCGATTTCCACGCGCCCGTCCGCCGTTTCGCGAACGATGACGTTGCAGGGCAGGAGCACGCCCAGCTTGTCCTCGAGCTTCAGCGCCTCATGCGCGAAGCTGGGATTGCAGGCGCCGAGAATCCGGTATTTCGGCATGTCGGCGCCGATCTTCGCTTTCAGCGTCGCCTGCACATCGATGTCGGTGAGCAGGCCAAAGCCGTGCGCCTTGAGCCGGGCCGTGAGGTCGGAAACCACGGCGTCAAACGGAGCGCTGACCGTCCTGGCGATGTAATAGCTCACGCATGGCACCTTCGTGGGTAACCCCCACGGGGCCATGCTGGCCGGATGCTAGCGCATCGTCATCCGTAGCAATGCCTAGTGCGGCCTGCTCCTGACCCGGCAATAAGGCGGGTCGAGAGGCAGGGCCGCCTTCGGGCGGTACTGCTGTCCCACCAGGTGCCCGGTTTGAACTGCCCTCATACCGGCCCTTTTTCCTGGCACTGCCGGATGGGGCGCCTGATCGCGTCCAGTGAATCATAATGCTGGGATCGCAGGCTCAACTCGCACGGTCGTCATTGCATTGTTTCAGGCATTCTCATTGCTCACGCCCCCCGATTCGCACCGGCAATTGCGGCCGCGGGCGCCATGGCTTGGTGTTGTCGTGATTGCGATAGCGCCCTTAGTGGCCTGGAGCGGCGATCGGGACAGTGAATCGCCATTGGAAGAAGTCACCGTCACCGCGACACGTTTTCCAACGCTGATCAGCGACGAGCCGCTGCGGGTGGA
>JAYUZI010000019.1:0-11324 GCA_043751915.1 Gammaproteobacteria bacterium
TGCTGCGGCTCCACTGGCGCGATGCCGGGCTCCCGCAGAGTTTCCAGATCCTCGACAGCGAAGACCAGCTGCGACTCATCAAGAAGGTGGTCAAGGCGCTGGAACTGGACGAGACGCGCTTCGTGCCGCGCGAGGTGCAGTACTTCATCAACAAGCACAAGGATGAAGGCCGGCGGCCGGCGCAGCTCAAGGACGGGGGCGATCCGACCGAGCGCACGCTGATGCGCCTGTACACGGAATACGAACAGGTCTGCACACGCCAGGGCGCGGTTGATTTCGCGGAATTGCTGTTGCGCGCGTTTGAGCTGTGGCGCGACAACCCCGAGCTGCTGCGCCATTACCGCGCGCGCTTCCACCACGTTCTGGTAGATGAATTTCAGGATACCAATTCGATCCAGTACGCCTGGATCCGGCTGCTGGTCGGCACCACCGGCTGCCCGTTCGTGGTCGGGGATGACGATCAGTCGATTTATCGATGGAGAGGCGCGAAAGTCGAAAACCTGCAGAAATTCCGCAGCGATTTTCCGGAGGCGCAGCTCTACAAGCTCGAGCAGAATTATCGCTCGAGTGCGGCGATCCTCGAGGCGGCCAACGCGCTGATCGCCAACAATTCCTCGCGCCTGGGCAAGGAGCTGTGGACCAGCGGCGCGCGCGGTGAACCGGTGCGCCTCTACTGCGCCTATAACGAGCGCGACGAGGCTGATTTCGTGCTCGGGCGCATTCAGCAGTGGATCGCCGGCGGCGGCTTGCGGCGTGAGTGCGCCATTCTCTATCGCTCGAACGCGCAGTCGCGCGTGTTCGAAGAAGCGCTGATCCAGGCACGGCTCCCCTACAAGGTTTACGGCGGCCTGCGCTTCTTCGAGCGCGCCGAGATCAAGGATGCGCTCGCCTATCTGCGGTTGATCGCCAACCGCGACGACGATGCTTCCTTCGAGCGCGTGGTCAACCTGCCGGTGCGCGGCATCGGCGCGCGCACGCTCGAGGGCTTACGCGAAACCGCCAAGGGTGCCGGCAGCTCCCTGTGGCGCGCGGCGGGCGCGCTGCTCGGCGATGCGACGGGCACGGCGCGCGGCGCGGCTGCACTGCACGGGTTCCTCGCGCTGATCGAACGGCTGGGACGCGACATCGAGGGCATGCCGCTGCACGAGCAGGTCGATCATGTGATCAACAACAGCGGCCTGATCGAGCACTTCCGCAAGGACAAGGCCGACCGCGGCGAGGCGCGCATCGAGAACCTCGCCGAACTGGTCAGCGCCGCGCGCGGCTACGAGCCCGAAGGTGAAGACCTGCCGCCGCTGCAGAGTTTCCTCGCGCACGCGGTGCTCGAATCGGGCGAGACGCAGGGCAGTGAGTGGGACGACTGCGTGCAGATGATGACGCTCCATACCGCCAAGGGCCTCGAGTTCCCGGTGGTGTTCCTCGCCGGCATGGAAGATGGCCTGTTCCCGCACCAGCGCTCGATCAACGATCTCGCCAGCCTCGAAGAGGAACGGCGCCTGTGTTACGTGGGCATCACCCGCGCGATGCGCCAGCTCTATCTGTGCTACGCCGAGCAGCGGCGGCTGCACGGCGTCGACAGCTACAACATGGCCTCCCGTTTCATCCAGGAGGTGCCACCAGGTCTGCTCGAAGAAGTGCGGCCGCGCATGCAGCTGGCACGCCACGGCTTGGCCACGCCGGCGGCGGGCCGGCGCGCGGGCGTTGCCGACACCGGTGGCATGTTCCGCACCCCGGCGGAACCGGCTGCGGGCGGCATGCGCCTCGGCGCCCGGGTGCGGCATGGCAAGTTTGGCGAGGGCGTGGTGCTCAACCTCGAGGGACAGGGGCCACACGCCCGCGTTCATGTTAATTTTGAACATCAGGGCGCCAAGTGGCTGATGGTCAGCGTCGCGCGGCTCGAGACGGTGTAACGGTGCAACGATGAAAATCCTGATTCTGGGTGCCGGCCAGGTCGGCCGCAGCGCCGCGTACGCCCTGGCCCACGAACCGGCCAATGAAGTCACGGTGATCGATACCAACGAGCAGGTGCTGCGCGATCTGCAGGACCGCATCGACATCCGCGCCGTGGCCGGCAATGCTTCCTACCCCTCGGTACTCGAATCGGCCGGCATCACCGACACCGATATTCTCATTGCCTTGACCAACAGCGATGAAGTGAACATCGTCGCCTGCCAGATCGCCCAGCTCCTGTACCGCACGCCGACGCGCATCGCCCGGATCCGCGCCGCCGAATACACCGGCCGCCCGCAATTGTTCGCCGAGGGCGGACTTGCGGTCGACGTCTGGATCAGCCCGGAAGAGCTGGTGACCGACTACATCGCACACCTGCTGTCGAACCCGGGCGCGCTGCAGCTGGTCGATTTCGCCGACGGTCGCGTGCAGCTGGCCAGCGTGCGCGCACGCCCCGAGGGGCTGCTGGTCGGCAAGCCGCTGCGGACGCTGCGCGAGCACCTGCCGGAGAGCGAAGTACGGGTGGCGGCGATCTACCGCGACGGCCGGCTGCTGGTCACCGGCGGCGAAACCATCATTGCCGCGAATGATGAGATCTTCTTCGTCGCCGCACGCGACGACCTGACGAAAATGCTCGCCGAACTCCGGCGGCGCGAGCCCAGGGTACGCAAGCTCGTGATCGCCGGCGGCGGCAACATCGGCCTGCGCCTCGCGCGCACGCTCGAGAACAGCCACCAGATCAAGCTCATCGAACGCGATGCCCGCCGCGCGCGCCGCGCTTCCGAAATCCTGCAGAACGCAATCGTCCTGCACGGCGACGCCGCCGACGAGGAACTGCTGATCGAGGAAAACATCGACAGTGCCGATGTGTTCGCGGCGCTCACCAATTCCGACGAGGCCAACGTCATGTCGGCGATGCTGGCCAAGCGCCTGGGCGCGAGCCGGGTCATGGCGCTGGTCAGCCGCCCCGCATACGGCGAACTGATGGAAAACCGCAATATCGACGTGGTGATCTCCCCGCAGACCATCACCATGGGTTCGCTCCTGGCGCACGTGCGGCGGGGCGACGTGGTGCGCGTGCATTCGCTCCGTCGCGGCGTCGCCGAGGCCATCGAAGTGGTGGTGCATGGCACGGCCGATCACTCGCGGGTCATCGGCCGCCGCATCGAGGAAATCGACCTGCCGCAGGGCGCCAGCGTCGTGGCCATCGCCCGTGGTGACGAGGTCATCATGGCCCACCACGACACGCTGATCGAAAACGAGGATCACCTGATCGTGTTCCTGGCCGACCGGCGGCACGTCGAGGCGCTCGTGCGCCTGTTCCAGGGCGAACACTAGGGCCGGTTCACACTCATGAGATCGCTGTTTGGCGTCGTTCATCTCCTCGGCTCGGTGCTGTCGCTGTTTTCGATCCTGTTCCTGCTGCCGGTGGCCACCGCGCTGGTCTATCAGGAGAGCGCCGTCACCGGGTTCCTCGCCGGCGCCGCCCTGACGCTCATCACCGGCCTGGCGATCCGCACCCTCACACTGCGCTACCGCACTGAACTCAAGCCGCGCGACGGCTACCTGCTGGTTACGCTCACCTGGCTGTCGCTGGCGGCGCTCGCTACCGTGCCGTTGCTGATGGTGCTGCCTGGCTTGTCCTTCACCCGCGCCTTCTTCGAGACCATGTCGGGCCTGTCGACCACCGGCTCGACGGTGCTCACCGGACTCGACTCGCTCCCGCGTGCCGTCATCCTCTGGCGCCACGCGCTCAGCTGGCTGGGCGGCATGGGCATCATCGTCATGGCGGTCGCGATCCTGCCGCTGCTGGGGATCGGCGGCATGCAGATGTATCGCGCCGACTCGCCCGGGCCGGTCAAGGACACCAAGCTCGCGCCGCGCATCGCGCAGACCACGCAGCTGCTGTGGCTGGTGTACGCCGGGCTGACGGCAGTATGTGCGCTGTGCCTGCGCGGCTCGGGCATGAACTGGTTCGATGCCATCTGCCACGCCTTCTCGGCGCTGTCGCTCGGCGGCTTCTCCACCCATGACGCCAGCATCGGCTATTTCAATTCGCCGCTGATCGAGGCCGTGCTGGTGGTGTTCATGCTGATCGCGGCCATTAATTTCGCGACCCATTTCCTGGCGCTCCGCAAGGGCGAGGCCGGCACTTATGGGCGCGACCCGGAAGCCAAATGGCTGGTGCTGTGGATCGGCTTCAGCTGCATCGGCGTCAGCGCCCATGTCTGGGCCAGCCACGTGTACCCTGACTTCGGCACCACCTTCCGGTACGTCGCCTTCAACCTGGTGTCGATCGCCACCGGCTGCGGACTGGTCAGCACCGACTACGGCCAGTGGCCGGCATTCGCGCCGATGTGGATGCTGTTCCTGAGCTGCCTGTGCGCCAGCAGCGGCTCGACCGGCGGTGGCATCAAAGTGTTTCGCGCGCTGGTGCTGCTCAAGCAATCGGCGCGTGAGATGTTCGCGCTGGTGCACCCGCAGGCCGTGGCACCGCTGAAGATTGCCGGCCAGCTGGTGTCCAACCGCGTGGTGTTTTCGGTGCTCGCGTTCATCTTTCTTTATTTCATCACCATCGTCGCACTGACCTTCGCGCTGCTGATCTCCGGGCTCGATTTCCTCTCGTCGGTGAGCGCGATCGTCGCCAGCATCAACAATGTCGGTCCCGGACTGAACGTGGTCGGACCCAGCGCCCACTATGGTCATCTGAACGATTTCCAGCTGTGGATGTGCACCACGGCGATGTTCCTCGGGCGCGTGGAGATCTTCACGGTGCTGATACTCTTTACGCCCGCGTTCTGGCGTAAATAGCGGTTTCGGCCGCGTTGACCTGAGGACCCGCATGATCAACGGCACAACCACCCCCCGCCGCCCGCGCCTGCGCGTGCGCTGGGTGATCTTCACTTACCTGTTCGGGTTTGCCTTCATCCTCTACCTGCAGCGCACCAGCTTCAGCGTCGCCGCCGTGCAGATGATGCCGGAACTGGGAATCTCGCAGATCGAGCTCGGCTGGCTGCTGACCGCATATCTGGTCACCTACACGGTGTTTCAGCTGCCCGGGGGCGTATTCGGGGAGTGGCTCGGCGCGCGCAAGGCATTGGTGATCACCGGCCTGATCGGGCTCGCCGCCGCAGTGGCAACGCCCCTGGCGCCCATGCTGCTGGCCGGATCCGCCCTGTTCGCCGTACTGTTGATCGCGCGCCTGGTGCTCGGCACGGCGCACGCGCCGCTGTTCGCGATTTCAGTGGGGGCCATTGAGTCGTGGTTTCCCGCTGGCAAATGGGCGTTCCCCAACGGCCTGCAGACTTCCGGCCTGCAGCTGGGCTCCGCCGCGGCGACGCCGCTGATCGCGATCCTGATGGAAACCTATGGCTGGAAGCACGCCCTGCTGTGGACGAGTTTCCCGGCACTCGCGTTGATCATCCTGTGGGGCTGGTACGGCCGCAACACGCCGGCGGAGCACCCCGCGGTCAGCGCCGAAGAGCGCGCCGAACTGCATGCCAATACGACCAGGTACGCCGGCACCGGCATCGGCCGCCAGGACCTGCTGCGCGTGCTGGGCAATCGCGATGTGCTGCTGCTGGCCATCTCCTACACCATCATGAATTACGTCTTCTACCTGCTTAGCACCTGGTGCTTCCTGTACCTGATCCAGGAACGGCACCTGTCGGTGCTGCAGAGCGGGTGGCTCGCGAGCCTGCCGTTCATCGCCGCCGCGATCGGCGCTGGCGTCGGTGGCGAGCTCTCCGATCGGCTCGCCGTGCGTTACGGGCTGCGGATTGGCTACCGCGCCGTGCCGGTGGTGGCGCTGCCGCTGGCGGGACTGCTGCTGTTCGCCGGCGTGGAATTCACCAACGCCTACTGGGCGGTCGGCGCGCTGTCACTGGCCTTTGCGTCGATCGAACTGACCGAAGGCGCTTATGCGGCCGCCACCACTGCCGTGGGGCGCGAGCACACGATGGCGGCCTGGGGTGTGGTCGGCACCGGCGGGAATCTGGGCGGCATCATCGGCACCCCCATCGTTGCCTGGCTGTCCGCCCATCATGCGTGGACCGCGGCGTTCCTCACGGGCACCGGCTTCGCGATCGTCAGCGGCATCCTCTGGTGCTGGGTTGATAGCGGCCGCGAGATCACTGCCGAGCCCCAGCGAACACCTGCCTGATAACAATCGGACGGGGATGCAATGGACAGACGGGAATTGCTGGGTCTTGGTGTTTCGATGGGAGCACTCGCGGCCACCCGCACTGCCCTGGCGGATGCGGACGGCGTGCAGCGGGTCTGCGCCTACGGATTCGATGACCTCACGCAGCGCGCGCCTGTACCTGATGCATCGGGACAAGCGCGTGCCCCTGGAGCCGGCCATCGATCCCGCGGATGCATTCACGGTACTGAACCCGGACTACGCCCACTACGCGCTGCTGTTCACGCGCAGCGGTGCCGACGGCAAGGGCCCGCGTACCGTCCATGCGCCGGACGACTGGTCGCAGTTCATCGGGCATTACCGCAATGAGGATCCGTGGTTCGGCAGCGTGCCTAGCCTTTGACGAAGGTTTGTTGATGAAAGGAAAGCAAACTCTCTTTGGTCACCCGAAGGGACTCTTCTACCTGGCCGTTACTGAAGCCTGGGAGCGATTTTCCTTCTATGGCATGACCGCACTGGTGGTCCTGTACATGGTGAACCAGCTGCTGCTGCCCGGGCACGCCGCGCGCATCGCCGGATTTGCCGGTTTCCGCGCGGCGCTGGAAGCGCTGACCGGACCGCTGACGACGCAGGCGCTCGCCTCGCAGATCTTTGGTCTTTATACCGGCTTTGTGTACTTCACACCGATTCTCGGTGGCATGATTGCCGATCGCTGGATTGGCCAGCGCAACGCCGTGGTGATCGGCGCATTGACGATGTCCGCGGGCCACGTCGCGATGGCCTTCGATCGCTCTTTCCTGCTCGCGTTGCTGCTGCTGGTCATCGGCTCGGGCTTTCTCAAGGGAAACATATCGGCACAGGTGGGTGCTCTCTATCCGCAGGACGATGCGGCGCGGCGTACCCATGGCTTCCTCATCTTCAGCACGGGCATCAACTTCGGCGCCGTGATTGGGCCCGTGCTCTGTGGCGCTCTGGCGCAAGTCTACGGCTGGCATTGCGGTTTTGGTGCCGCCGCGCTCTTCATGCTGATCGGGCTGGCGACCTATCTCTATGGATACCGTTACCTGCCCGCCAGAGTTCCGCACCGTGTCGCGCAGCGTGGCCCCCTGACCGCAACTGACTGGCGTGTCATCCGGGCGCTGGTGGCGGTGATCGTCATTACCATCTTCCAGACGATTGCCTACTACCAGAGCAGCAACGTGCTGCCGGTGTGGATCCAGGCCCATGTCGCGCTCGACATCGGCGGGTTTCGCATACCGATCGCCTGGTACCAATCGATCGACTCGCTGGTCGGCGTGCTGTTCGTGCCGTTGCTGTTATGGATATGGCGACGCCAGGCTTCGCGCGGCGGCGAACCCGGAGATCTCACCAAGATCGGTATCGGCGCCGGAATCTGCGCCGCGGCCAATCTGACCCTGGTGGGCGCAATCTGGGGCTCCGGCGCTGCGCCCATGAATCCGATCTGGCCTTTCCTCTATTGCGTGATATTGGGAATAGCCTTCCTCTATTACTGGCCCACGCTGCTCGCGCTCGTGTCACGCGCCGCACCAGCGAGGGTCAACGCCACGATGATGGGCATCGCGTTCATGAGCATGTTCGTAGCCAATATCCTCATCGGCTGGCTTGGTGGTTACTACGAGAAGCTGCACCCTGCTCAATTCTGGGCCCTGCACGCCGCAATTGGCGCGAGCGGTGGAATCCTGGTGTTGCTGTTCGGGCGCCGGCTCAGCCACGCGCTGGGGGCGCAATCACGATGACGGCAACTGGAACTGCGCCGGCATCTATCAGGCGCGAGACTCTCTTCGGGCACCCAAGAGGCCTGTACTACCTGGCGTTCACCGAAGCCTGGGAGAGGTTTTCGTACTACGGTATGACCGCGCTGGTTGTGCTGTACATGGTGAACCAGCTCTTGCTGCCCGGGCATGCCGAGCACGTTGCCGGGTTTGCCGGTCTGCGCGTCGCGATCGAATCGCTGAGCGGTCCGCTATCGACACAGGCGCTTGCCTCGCAGATATTCGGGCTCTACTCCGGCTTCGTGTATTTCACGCCGCTCCTCGGCGGCGTGATTGCCGACCGCTGGATTGGCCAGCGCAACGCCGTGGTGATCGGCGCGCTGTCGATGTGTGCCGGTCACCTTGCCATGGCTTTTGATCAGTCTTTCCTGATGGCCTTGCTGTTGCTCGTCGTCGGCTCTGGCTTCCTCAAGGGCAATATCTCAGCGCAGGTGGGTGCGCTGTATCCGCCCGACGACGAGGCGCGGCGCAGCCGGGGGTTCGTCATCTTCAGCACCGGAATCAACATCGGCGCGGTGCTTGGGCCCCTGCTCTGCGGCCTGCTGGCGCAGGTCTATGGCTGGCATTACGGATTTGGCGCCGCGGCGATCTTCATGCTGGTCGGACTGGCAACATACCTCTCCGGATACCGCTATCTGCCCGCCCGGGTGGAACGGGCCGGCGGGCAACAACACGACCTGACTGCCGATGATTGGCGTGTCATCCGCGCGCTGGTCACGGTCATCGTCATCGTCATCTTTCCGTCGATCGCCTACGTCCAGCACTTCAACGTGCTGCCGGTGTGGATCCAGGGGCATGTTGCGCTCGACATCGGCGGTTTTCGCATACCGATCCCGTGGTATCAATCGATCGACCCTCTGGCATCCATCCTGTTCGTGCCAGCGCTCCTCGGGATATTGCGCTACCAGGCCGCTCACGGCGGTGAGCCCGGAGCTCTGGCCAAGATTGGCATCGGCGCCTGGATCGCCGTGGCAAGCAATCTGATCCTGGTCGGCGCCACATACGGATCCAGTGCGCGCGCCATACATCCGGTCTGGCCGTTTCTGTACAGCGTCGGTCTCGGGATCGCCTTCCTGTACTACTGGCCCGCAACACTCGCGCTGGTGTCGAGGGCTGCGCCGGCCAGGGTCAATGCCACGATGATGGGCATCATCTTCATGAGCCTGTTCATTTCGAACCTGCTCATGGGCTGGCTCGGCAGTTTTTACGAGCGGATGAACCCCGGCGCTTTCTGGGCCATGCACGCTGCCATCGCTGCGAGCGGCGGAGTTGTGCTGCTGCTGTTTGGAACGCGGCTTGGCCGCGCGCTGCAACCGGCGGTCAAATTGCCCTAGCCGCTTGGTTCGCGTGGCAGTTCAGGTTTACTGATGTGTCATGCAGGGATTGCGTTTGCTGCCCTGGGGCCCGGTGCGCAGAATCTCCCCCACTGAAACGAACCCACCACAGCGTGCAACTTTCACAGCGCTGCCGGGTTCAGTGGATACAGGTTCCTTAACCCCATTTGACAGGAGAATGATCATGAATGCACACAAGAGCTTAGGCTTTCTGGCAGCGGTCCTGGTAACGGTAGCCCAGATCGCGGTTTTCGCCACCGACACGGCAGCGGTCGCCCAGAACGAGTCGGCCCGTAGCGGCTACGAGCAGACGCTGAACGCCCGGGTTGCCCCCGCGGTCAACAGCGAATCAGACGCCACGCTCGTCGGCTGAGCAAAGTGTATGTACGCCCTGCGGTTCAAATCCGTCCTGACGCCCATGATCGCCGCGCGAACCTGGGCGTCCTGGACGGCCGCCTCGAAGTGCAAGAGTGAACTACAGGCGCTCGAGCGACGGGTCGCGGCGGCACGACTCGGTTTGAGTTCATCGCCACGGCCCGTCCGGCGTTGGCCCTGCGAGGACCTGCAGTAGCCACCCGGCGCGCCACCCTTCAGGGTCTGGCCGCACATGCCGCGCTCGCACTCAATGATGAATGTAGTTCTCTAACTGTTCGATGGTCTGCGCCTGCTCGGCCAGCACCGAGCGCACCAGATCACCGATCGAGAGCATACCCAGTACTCGACCGTTTTCTACCACCGGCAGGTGACGTACGCGGCGGTCGGTCATGATCTGCATGCACTGCTGCGTGCTGAATCCCGGGTCGACGGTAATCACCTCGGCGGTCATGATCTGCTCGACCAGCGTGTCGCTCGACGAGCGGCCTTTGAGGATCACCTTGCGGGCGTAGTCGCGTTCGGAAACGATGCCGGCGAGCCGGTCGCCGTGCATCACCAGCAGGGCGCCGACGCCGTGCTCCGCCATCAACCTTATCGCCTCAAGCACCGGCGCGCCCGGTGCGACGCCAAAGATGCCCTGCGGTTTGTGACCCAACAATTGCGCTACCGTGGTCATAGCTCTCTCCTCGACACTCCCAGTTCGTCTAGGCTGCCTCGACGATCAGCACCGTGCCCTCTACCGCCTTGACGCGCACCGGCGTGCCGGCGGGCAGATCGGGCCCGCGCACTTTCCAGAAGCCGTCGCCAACTCGTGCCTTGCCGCTGCCCTGCACGATGGGTTCGCTCAGCACGCACACCTCGCCAATGTATTGCGCCGCACGCTGGTTCAGTCGCGGCAGCTCGGAAGTCTCGGGGTGGGTGCGCTTCCAGTAGCGCCAGAATGCCAGGGCGCCGATCGACAGCGCGCCAAACAGCACCAGCTGCAGCTGCCAGGCGAGCGGTATCACCAGCAGCAGCGCGCCGACCACGGCGGCGGCGGCGGCAAACCAGATGGCCACGGCGCCCGGCACCATGGCCTCGACGATGCCGAGGAGCGCCGCTGCGATCCACCAATGCCACCACTGCAGACCGATTGCGAATTCGATCATCGCTTGCTCCATACGGCCGCTAGCGCGCGGCGGCGCCCGGCTGGTGCTTCAGCGCGTCCTTCGCCAGCTCGGCGATGCCACCGATCGAGGCCAGCAAACCGGTCGCTTCCATCGGCATGAAAAACACCTTCTGGTTCGGCGAGGTCGCGAAGGCCTTCATCGCCTCGACGTACTTCTGCGCCACGAAATAATTGATCGCCTGCACATTGCCCTTGGCAATGGCCTCGGAGACCATCGCCGTGGCCTTGGCTTCCGCCTCGGCGAGGCGCTCGCGGGCTTCCGCATTGCGAAAGGCCGCCTCTTTACCGCCCTCGGCCTGGAGCACAGCGGCTTGTTTCTCGCCCTCGGCCTTGAGAATGGCCGCCTGACGGAAACCCTCGGCCTCGAGAATGTTGGCGCGCTTGTCGCGCTCTGCTTTCATCTGCCGGCCCATCGAGTCAATCAGATCTTGCGGCGGTTGGATATCCTTGATCTCGATGCGCGTGACCTTGATGCCCCAGGGCATGGTTGCATCGTCAACCACCCGCAGCAGCCGATGGTTGATGTCATCGCGCTTGGAGAGCGTCTCGTCCAGGTCCATCGC
>JAYUZI010000020.1:0-8143 GCA_043751915.1 Gammaproteobacteria bacterium
CCCGGCAAGCTGGTGGTCCGCACCTACGCGCCGGCAAGGCGCTGGACGATGCTCGCTTCCGTGCTGCTGCTCGGTACCGTGGCGCTGTACCTCGCTTTCGAGATCGGCCGGCAGAAAGCCGGGTTCGACGGTATCCAGGCCTCGCAGCAGCGTACCGCGCTGGAGGGGCAGATCACGGCACTCCAGAACAACGTGCATGAGCTGCAAGTGCAGCTCGCTGCCGCCGACGAGGCACGGATTTCCCAGGTGCGCGAACGCAGCGAAGTGGCAAAGACCATCGGCGAGCTGCAGGCCGCGCTCGGCCGCGCGCAACAGGATCTCGAGTTCTACCGCGGCATCGCCAGTCCGCTGGCCGCCGCCAAGCCGCCGACGGTGCGCGTGCAGCAGTTCCAGGTGCTGACCGTCAACGCCGCCGCACGCAGCTTCGCACTGCGCTTTGCGCTCAACCGGCCCACGCGCCCCGAGGAATCCTCTGCCGGCACCCTGGCCGTGACGGTGGACGGCGAGCGCGCGGGCGCCGCCGCCAGCCTCGACCTGGCAGTGCTTACAGACGGTAAGCTTAAGGAGCTGCCCTACAGCTTCCGTTACTACAGCAATGTGGAGCAGCTGGTGATCGTGCCTGCGGATTTCAGGCCGGAGCGCGTTACTATAGAAATCCGCCCCGCCCGCAAGGGCGCGGCGCCCTTTCGGCAGATTTTCGTCTGGAACCCGGACGTCACTTAAGCGAGCAGCCATGTTCAACCGCAGTGAAAAGCACGAGACCCGCATCGACACGCTCATCGGCCACTCGGCCAGCGTGCAGGGCGACATCGAGTTTTCCGGCGGCCTGCGCATCGACGGCCGCGTGACCGGCAACGTCCGCGTCGTGCCGGGCGCCAAGGCGTCGCTGTCGATCAGCGAGCATGGCGTGATCGAAGGCTCGGTCGAAGCCCCGCAGGTGGTGCTCAATGGCTCGGTGAACGGCGACATCGTCGCCTCCGAGCGCGTGGTATTGGGCGCCAAGGCGCGGGTGCGCGGCAACGTCAGTTATGGCGTCATCGAGATGGCCCTTGGCGCCGAAATCACCGGCCGCCTGATTCCCGGCAACGCGTCGGAAGAGCCCGCCGCGGCCCAGGCGAACTAGGTCAGGCCAGTCAGGCCAGATGAGCTAAAACTACCCATAAATCAGTGTGGTTAACACTTTCCGTGCCGTTACTTTGACGCCCCGGGATAGCGCGCCTACACTGATGCCACTATGGACGCACCTGTGAACGACTCCCCGCCCCAGGATCCGACGCTGGTCTTTACCGACGCCGCGGCGCTCAAGGTGGCCGATCTGATCCGCGCTGAAGGCAACCCGAAGCTGATGCTGCGGGTGTTCGTACAGGGCGGCGGCTGTTCGGGCCTGCAGTACGGGTTTGAGTTCGACGAGCAGCTGCAGGAAGGTGACACCTGCGTCGAGAACCAGGGTGTGAAATTGCTGATCGATCCGATGAGCGTCAATTACCTGGGCGGTGCCGAGATCGATTTCCGCGACGGGCTCGACGGTGCGCAGTTCGTGATCCGCAATCCACAAGCCACGACCACCTGCGGTTGCGGCTCGTCATTCTCCACGGCCTCCTAACGCCTTCGTGAGTCGCGCTGCCCGCGCGGTGCCCGACGTGCTGGCGGCCGTCGACCTCGGTTCGAACAGTTTCCATCTTGTCGTCGCCCGCTACTCGCATGGCCAGCTGGTGGTCATCGACCGCATGCGCGAGATGGTGCGTTTGGGCGGCGGCGTCGGCCCCGACGGCCGAATCGACAAGCTGGTGGCGGCGCGCGCGCTCGCCTGCCTCGAGCGCTTCGGGCAACGGCTGCGCGACATGCACGCCCGCAGCGTGCGGGTCGTGGGCACCAACGCGCTGCGCATCTCCCGCCGCAAACAGGCCTTTCTCGAGCGCGCGCGCGAAGCGCTCGGGCACCCGATCGAAATCATCTCCGGCATGGAGGAAGCGCGGCTGATCTACGCCGGGGTTGCGCACACCCTGCCCTCCGAACCTGGGCGGCGCCTGGTCATCGACATCGGTGGCGGCAGCACCGAGGTGGTCATCGGCGAGGGCTACGAGCCCCTGCTCCTCGAGAGCCTGAAGCTCGGTTGCGTCTCGCTCAGCCAGCGCTACTTCGCCGACGAGCGGTTGTCGGCACGGCGCTTCGAGCGTGCGCGCCTGGCGGCGCGCGTGGAGATCGAACCGATGCAGACCCGCTTCCTGCAACAGGGCTGGGAGAGCGTGGTGGGGAGTTCGGGCACGGTGCACGCGATCGGCGATTGCCTGCAGGAGCGCGATCCGCAGCTGACCGCGATCACCGCCGAGGGCCTGGACAAACTGGTGGCGGAAATGGCGCGCGCGAGTCACTGCCGCGAGCTAGAACTGGAATCACTGACGGAGGAGCGCCGACCGGTGTTCCCCGGGGGCGTCGTGATCCTCGCCGAGCTGTTTGCGGCGCTCGGCATCGAGCAGCTGCGTATGGCCGAGGGCGCGCTGCGTGACGGATTGCTGCACGACATGGTGGGGCGCCTCACCGACGAGGACCCGCGCGAGCGCACCGTGAGTTCGATGGCGCGGCGCTATCACGTCGACGCAGCGCAGGCCGCCCGCGTCGAGGCCACGGCGCTCGGGTTCCTGGCACAGGTGGCCGAGAGCTGGGAGCTTGACAATCCGCACGCCGAGCTGGCACTGAAGTGGGCCGCGCGCCTGCACGAGATCGGGCTCGATGTCGCCCACAGCGGGTACCACCGCCACGGCGCCTACCTGCTCGAGAACGCCGATATGCCGGGCTTCGCGCGCGAAGAGCAGCTGCTGCTCGCGCGCCTGGTTGGCGCTCACCGCCGCAAGCTGGGGCTCACGGGCGTCGAGGACCTGATTCCGCCCTGGGATCGGCTGGCGATCTACCTGATGCTGCTGCTACGGCTCGCCGTGCTCCTGCATCGCGGCCGGAGCGCTGCCGCGCTGCCGCCGATCGAGCTGACCACCCGCGTGCGCACGCTGGAAATGCGTTTCCCGGCACGCTGGCTCAAGGATAACGCGCTGTCGGTGGAAGACCTGCACCAGGAAATCGAGTACCTGCGCACCCAGGACGTCAAGCTGCGGGTCTACTCCGGCAGCCGCGCCGCCGCAGAGTAGGCTTCGAGCAGCTGCGCTTGCGCGTCGCGAGGCGGCGTGCGTGCGGCCGCGTCCGGGGCGGCGCGGGCGTAGCTCCCGTCGCTGCGCAGCAGCCAGGCGCTGGTCGTGTCCTTGAGGTAGCGCTCCAGGTCCTCGCGAATCCGCGTGCGCAGCTTTGCCATAGTGATCGGGAAGGCCACTTCGATGCGGCGGAAGAAGTTGCGCTCCATCCAGTCGGCGCTTGCCAGATACAGCTGCGCGCGCCCGGCATTCTCGAACCAGAACACGCGCGAGTGTTCGAGGAAACGGCCGACAATCGAGCGCACCTGAATATTCTCCGACACCCCCGGAAGCCCGGGCCGCAGCGCGCACACGCCGCGTACGATCAGGTCTATGCGCACACCGGCATTCGAAGCGCGATAGAGATTTTCAATGGTGGCCGGATCGACCAGCGCGTTGAGCTTGGCAATGATGCGCGCACCCTTGCCGGCGCGCGCGTGGCTGATCTCACGCTCGATCAGCCCCTGCAATGATTCGTGCAGTTTGAAGGGCGACTGCAGGAGCCGGCGCAGGCGCGGCGTCTGCGTCAGGCTGGTGAGCTGCAGGAAGATCTCGTGCACGTCCGTGCCGATGGCCTCGTCGCAGGTGAACAGGCCGTAGTCGGTGTAGCTGCGCGCGGTGCCGGCGTGATAGTTGCCGGTGCCGAGGTGGCAATAGCGCCGGATCCCGTGCGCCTCGCGCCGCACGATCAGCAAGAGCTTGGCGTGGGTCTTGTAACCCACCACGCCATACATGACGTGCGCGCCCGCCTCCTGCAGGCGCGTCGACAATTCGATGTTCGCCTCTTCATCGAAGCGCGCCCGCAGCTCGATGACGACCGTGACGTCTTTGCCGGCCTGCGCCGCAGCCACCAGCGCGTCGACGATGTACGAATGGTCGCCGGTGCGGTACAGCGTTTGCTTGATCGCCAGCACCGTCGGATCGGCGGCCGCCTGGCGCAACAGATCCATCACCGGCGTGAAGCTCTGGAACGGGTGGTGCAGCAGCACATCGCGCTGGCGGATGGCGTCGAACAGGTCGTGCGCGCCGCTGAAGCCCTCGGCGAGGCCGGGCGTGAACACGGGGTACTTGAGATCCGGCCGCGGCACCAGGTCGTAGATCGCCGAGAAGCGGTTGAGGTTCACCGGCCCCGGCACCGAATACCAGTCGAGCGATTCGAGGGCGAACTGTTGCAGCAGGAAATCGATCATCTCCTGCGGGCAATCGGCCGCGGTCTCGAGCCGCACCGCCGCACCGTAGCGGCGGTGCGCGAGCTCGCCCTCGAGCGCGCGGCGCAGGTCGTCGACCTCTTCGTCGTCGATGAACAGGTCGCTGTTGCGCGTCACCCGGAACTGGTAACAACCCAGCACCTCCATACCGGTGAACAGCCGTGGCACGAAGGCCTCGACGATGGTCGAGAGGGCCACGAGCCGCTGCCGGCCGCCGGCGGCCGGGAGCGCGACGATGCGCGGCAGCGAGCGCGGCGCCTGCACGATGGCCATGTTGCCGTCGCGCCCGAACGCGTCCTTGCCGGCAAGCTTGACGATGAAATTGAGGCTCTTGTTCTGAATGCGCGGAAATGGCCGCGCCGGATCGAGCCCGAGCGGGCTCAACACCGGCTCGACCTCGGCGACGAAATGCTGCTCGAGCCACGCGTGCGTGGCGGCGTCCCAGTGGGTGCCGGCCAGCAGCTCGATGCCCTCGGCGTGCAGCTCGCCCAGCAGCACGTCGTTGAGCGCACTGTACTGGTCGCTGATCAGTTGCCGGGCGCGCGCGTGGATCGCGGCCAGCTGTTCAGGAATGCTGAGCGTGTCGGGCGCGGTCTGCGCAGAGCCGAGTTCGAGCAGCTGCTTGAGCCCCGAGACCCGGATCTCGAAGAACTCGTCGAGGTTGGAGCAACAGATACACAGGAACCGCAGCCGCTCGAGCAGCGGCACGCGCGGGTCCTGGGCCTGTGCCAGCACGCGCGCGTTGAACTCCAGCGCCGCGAGTTCGCGGTTGATGAAGTTCTGCGGTGCGCGGAGCGGTATCTGGTCCAAGGAGACGCTCGGTCATTGGCTCGGGGACCCATTGTAAGGGCGGAGCGAGTGACAACAGCATTACAGCGTCACTAACGCCATATTTCCCCGACAGTCAGCGGCTTGCGACCGCGGACACCGTCGGCTGGAGCTCGAGCGAGATCAGGAGCGGCGCGGTCTGGCGCTGGAAATCGGGGGTCAGTGCCGGATCGAGCGGGGTCGCGTCCGGGAGTTTGACGTGCTGCGGGTCGAGGTAACGCCCGTTCAGCCGGTATTCGTAGTGCAGGTGCGGCCCGGTGGCGAGCCCGGTCATGCCCACGTAGGCTACCGTCTGGCCCTGCTCGACATGGGCGCCAACCCTGGCCGTCGGCGCGAACCGCGACAGGTGTCCATAGATCGTGACGATGCCGCCACCGTGGTCGATTTCGAGGAGATTTCCGTAACCGCCGCGCGTACCCCGAAAGCGCACCCGACCGTCGCCCGCAGCCCGTACCGGTGTGCCCGTGGGCGCCGCGTAATCGACGCCCTGGTGCGCGCGCACCAGATCCAGGATTGGATGGTAACGCGCGCGGCTGAAGCGCGAGCTGACGCGGCGAAATTCCAGCGGCGCACGCAGGAACACCTTCTGCATGCTGCGCCCGTCGGGGCTGTAATAACGATCGTTGCCGTCCGGGGTGCGATAGCGCACCGCGCGCACCTCGCGCCCCTGGTTGCTGAAACTCGCCGCCAGGATGGGGCCGTCCTGCAGGTACCGGCCTTGCTGGTAGAGACGCTGGTAGCTCACCGTGAAGGTGTCGCCGGCGCGCAGGCCTTGCGCGAAATCGATGTCCCAGCCGAAGATCTGCGCCAGCTGCAGCACGGTCTGGTCCTGCATTCCGGCCTCCTGCGCGGCGTCGAACAGCGAGGAATCGATGACGCCGTGCGCGACGACCGCGCGCGCCTCGATCGGTCGTGCGCTGACGTCAGCCCGGAAGCCGTCTGCCTCGCGGGTGACCTTGAGCTGCTCGGTGAGCGAGAGGTTGCGCTCGAGCGTGACCAGTGCGCCATCGCGATGGGTCAGGCGGAGCGACTCGCCCGGCACCAGCCGATCGATCAGGGCGCGTGCACCAGCGAGCGCACGCAGATTCGCCAGGTCCGTGAGGCTGAGTTCCAGCTTGCGGAAGATCGCATCCAGCGTGTCATTGCGCCGGACGATGACTTCAATGGTGTCGAGGCCCGGGGCCATCGAGGCCGTCTGGGCGCTGATCGGCGTGGCGGCGAGATGCGGCTGGAGCACAACCGTCGGCGCCTGCAGTTGCGGGCAGCGGTCCGCCGCCATCAACACCAGGCCGAGGACGACGTAGCTCGCGATGCCGGGGCGCAGGAGGGCCATCGGCGCACCGTAGCCCACCCCAAGCCACCCGGTCAACGTGCCGAGCGCGGCATCCTGCTAAAGTTGTGATCTATGGCAACAATCACCACGCCCGTGGCCGAACAGATGGCCGAGCTGCAACGCGGCGCCGCCGAAGTGCTGACGGTTCCCGATCTGGAAAAGAAACTCCGCCGTGGCGTACCGCTGCGCATCAAGGCCGGGTTCGATCCGACCGCACCCGACCTGCACCTCGGCCACACCGTGCTCATCAACAAGCTCAGGCAGTTCCAGCAGTTCGGTCACGAGGTTACCTTCCTGATTGGCGACTTCACCGGCATGATCGGCGATCCGACCGGACGCAACGCCACGCGCCCGCGGCTCACGCCCGATGAGATCAAGAGCAACGCGCGCACCTACGAGCAGCAGATCTACAAGATCCTCGATCCCGCCACTACCCGCATCGATTTTAATTCGCGCTGGTTCGGCCCCATGAACGCGGCCGGGCTGATCGAGATCGCCGCCCGCCACACCGTGGCACGCATGCTCGAGCGCGACGACTTCAGCAAGCGCTTCAAGGCCAACCAGCCGATCGCGCTGCATGAGTTCCTGTACCCGCTGGTGCAGGGCTACGATTCGGTGGCGCTGCGCGCCGATGTCGAGCTCGGTGGGACCGATCAGAAATTCAACCTGCTGGTTGGCCGCCAGTTGCAGGAGCAATACGGCCAGGAACCGCAGGTGGTGCTGACCATGCCGCTGCTCGAAGGGCTCGACGGCGTGAACAAGATGTCGAAGTCGCTCGGCAATTTCATCGCCATCACCGATCCGCCGGACGACATGTTCGGCAAGCTGATGAGCATCTCGGACCAGCTCATGTGGCGTTACTTCGAGCTGCTTTCGTTCCGCCCGCTGGCATCGATCGCGGCCCTGAAGAGCGAGATCACAAAGGGACGGAACCCGCGCGACGTGAAGTTCGAGCTGGCGCAGGAAATCGTCGCCCGCTTTCACGACCCGGCCGCGGCGCAGCGCGCGCAGCAGAATTTCACCAGCCGGTTTGCCGACAAGGCCCTGCCTACCGATTTGCCGGAAGTCGCGTTGTATTGCGCTGCGGGAGAAGACGCCATCCCCCTGGTCGCCGCCCTGACGAGCGCCGGCGTTGAGCTCGCTGCCAGCCGCGGTGAGGCGCGCCGCAAGGTCGCCGAAGGGGCAGTCCGGATCAATGGCGAGAAGGCTGCCGATGCCCAATTGCGCCTGGCGGCCGGCGGTCGTTACACGCTGCAGCTCGGGCCGCGCCGTTTCGCACGTGTTGCTGTGCACAAAGTTAAATAAAAACAGGACACTAAGCCGACCAACGAAGGCGCCCAAGCTTATTTATTGCGAATCGTTGACAGCACCCGATCCAGCCCTATAATGCGCGCCCTCGGCAGATGACGCACCGCGGGCCCCGCGGCGGCGTCTCAGCGCATGTACTTATTTGACGAGGAGAGCCGCAGGGCTATACTCCTCGGCCCTTTCTTCGGCCCTAGAGACCGAAGTGCTGTTTAACAATTTGGCAGGTAATTTGTGTGGGGACTCGCGTCGATTGTGTTCTTTTGAATGCAAGATGACCGAGTGACCAA
>JAYUZI010000021.1:0-8550 GCA_043751915.1 Gammaproteobacteria bacterium
GACGCCGAGCATCGCGCCGGGCAGGTCCTTAATACAGGACAACGCGTAAATCAGCTTGAAAAGTCGCAACCGCCAGCGGATGCCTTGATCGCGGTACAAATCCCCGGCAAGCATCGAGATTATCGCCTCTTCGATGCGCCAGCTATTGCTCGGATTCGCAAACAGGCGTCGCATGATCGGCGTATTGAACCGGATTATGAACCACGATACCCGGCGTAGCCCCGCCTTCTGCTCGCGGGTGTAGCGGCGCTGCAGCGGCCGTTCCAGCTGCGGCTGGACCAATACGGCGTCGACCAGCCGGGCCGCCTGCATGCCACTGTACAACGCGACATGCACGCCTGACGAGAAGATGGGGTCCACGAACGCGGCCGCATCGCCGGCCATGATCCACCGCGGGCCTGCGAGCCGGGAGCACTGGTACGAGTAATTGCCGGTCGCTTCCAGGTGGCCGACGATCCGCGGCGTATCCAGGCGCTCGGCGAGGTCGGGAATCGACGCCAGGGTACGGCGCAGGAACCCCGCGCTGTCGCCGCCGCGCTGGCGCAGGCTGTAGGGGCCGCATACTAGACCGATGCTGGTGATGTCGCCAGGCAGCGGAATCACCCATACCCAGCCATCCGCCACGCGATAAATGCTGATATTGCCGGCGTCCTCGCCCTCGCGCCGCCGGATGCCAGTGAAGTGGGCATAGAGTGCGGCACTCTGGTGAGTCTTGTGGCGCTTCTTGAGCCGCAGTTTGCGGCCGAGCAGCACTTCGCGGCCGCTGCCATCGATCAAGTAGCGGGCCTGGAAGCTGACGGCAGCCCCGTCACGGTTCCGGCCGGTCGCCACGACCGCCCTGTCCGAGAACTCAACCTCCGTAACCAGGGTTTCCTCGCGTACCGCGACCCCGGCCGCGCGGGCGGCCTCGAGCAGCAGCTGATCGAGATCCTGGCGACGGATCTGCACCGCGTACGGCCAGGTAGGGTTCAGCGACCGGTGGAATCTGAAGACTTGGTAGCCGGCTGGATTGCTGCTCTGAAAGTCCGCGCCGCGTTTGATGACGCCCAGGCGTTCCGCTTGTTCGCGGACCCCGAGTTCCTCAAGCAGCGGCATTGTCATCGGCAGCAGCGATTCACCGATATGAAATCGAGGGTGCCGGTCTTTCTCCACCAGCGTCACGCGACGGCCCCGCCGTGCCAGTAAGATCGCCGCAGCGCAGCCGGCCGGGCCGCCCCCGACGACCAGTACGTCGGCCGCCGGCTGGGAGTCCAGCCGTTCCTCTGTCGGGGCGTCATCGCCACGCCGGTGCTTCAATCTGACTCCTTGTCGTATCGCTAGGATTACGAGACTATACCGTAGCTTTTGCTTACGAGAACAGAGCCTTACGCCATGAATCAACCGCAGAGCGCCGCCGAGTCCGAACTGGCTTTGCTAGTCGTGCAAGCCGTGAATCTGGAAGACGTAGACCCCGCTTCGATCGACCCGGAGGCGCCGCTGTTCGGCAGCGGCCTGGGCCTGGATTCCATCGACGCTTTGGAACTGGCTCTCGAGATTTCGAAGCGTTTCGGTGTCCAGCTGCGTTCGGATGACGAGGACAACCGCAAGATCTTCGCGTCACTCCGGGCCCTGAGTGCGCACATTGAAGCGAATCGCGGGGCGTGATCCCGCTCGCCGTAACGGCGTTCACCGCCACCACCGCTGTGGGTGCCGGTAACCAGGCGCTGCTCGCCGCGCTGGTCGGTGGGCGCAGCGGGCTTAGGCCGAATGACTTCACCTTGCAGCCGCTGGCGACCTGGATCGGTCGGGTCGACGGCGTCGAGACGCTGGCCTGGCCGCCCGAATTCGCGCCGTGGGAATGCCGCAACAATCGCCTGGCGTGGCTGGGGCTGCAGGCGGACGACTTCGTTGCCGCGGTGCAGCGCGCGAGTGCGCGGCACGGCTCGGGGCGTGTCGCGATTGTAATCGGGACCTCGACGTCCAGCATCGGGGCTACCGAGGAAGCGTACACGCGTCTGGATGCCGACGGCCGCTTTCCGCCCGACCTGCGTCGGTCGGCCATTCATACCACGCATTCCCTCGGACACTTCCTGATGCACGCCCTGCAACTCGGCGGACCGTGCGTGACGGTATCCACGGCGTGTTCGTCCAGCGCCAAGGTGTTTGCGCAGGCGGAACGCCTGATTCGCCTCGGCATCGTTGATGCAGCCGTGGTCGGCGGCGTCGACACGCTGTGCGGTAGCGTGCTGTTCGGCTTCAATTCGCTCGAACTTGTGTCACGCACGCCCTGCAGGCCCTTCGACGTCGCGCGCAGTGGGATCAGCCTGGGCGAGGCGGCCGGCTTTGCATTGCTGGAGCGCAACGGTCCGGCCGACGCCTGGCTCATCGGTTACGGCGAGTCCAGCGACGCGCACCACATGTCGTCGCCGCATCCCGACGGCCTCGGGGCGCGCGTTGCAATAACGTCCGCGCTAGCGCGTTCACGGCTGGGCCCTGCGGCCATCGACTACATCAACCTGCACGGCACGGCCAGCCAGATGAACGACGAAGTCGAGGCGGCGGTGATCGCCGACATCTTTCCCGCGGAGGTAGCGGCCAGTTCCACCAAGGGCTGGACCGGGCACACGCTCGGCGCCGCCGGGATCGTCGAGGCAGTGATCTGCCTGTTGGCAATGCGCGAGGGCTTCCGGCCCGGGACGCTCAACCTGGAAACGCTGGATCCGGCGTGCGGACCGCAGATCCGGGTGCGCAGCGAGCGGGCTGCCGTGAACGTCTCTCTGACCGAGAGCTTCGGCTTTGGCGGCAACAACTGCGTGCTTATCTTCTCGCGGCAGGCCGCGCCATGAGCGCGCCGCTGGACGCCTCGGTCACCGGTATCGGCTTCTGGTCGCCGCTGTTGCCGGGATGGCCGCTGGCGCGCGCGGTCCTGGCCGGCGTTGCTGACCTGCCCGCGACGCCGCAGCCGCGCGCCGCGCCGGCGCTGCTGGCGCCAGCCGAACGCCGGCGCGCTCCCGACACGGTGGCGATCGCGCTGGAAGTGGCGGCGCGCGCGTGCGCGATGGCCGGCATAGATCCGCGCTCGCTGCCAAGTGTGTTTGCGTGCACGCACGGCGACCTACCGATCAACGACTACTTATGCGGTATTCTTGCTACCGCGCCGGCACTGTGCTCGCCGACCAGGTTTCACAATTCTGTCCACAACGCTGCGGCCGGGTATTGGACCATCGGCACCGGGTGCATGCAGCCATCGACGGCGCTGAGCGCGTGGCGGCATACGTTCGCGGCCGGTCTGCTCGAAGCGCTGGTACAGTCGGTTGCGGACTCGGTGCCAGTGCTCTACGTGGCCTACGACGTCGCCTCGCGCGGGCCGCTCGCCGAGGTTACACCCAGCGACGGGTTGCTGGCCGTAGCGCTGGTGCTGGACCCCAGCCCGGCGGCGCGCGCGAGTGCCGGTCCGCGGCTGCATTGCACCGTGCAGCAGAGAGTGCTGGCCGACGGGGCGCCGTCCGTGCCGGTGGCGTGGGATGCGGCATTGCCAGACAACGCGATGCGGCCGAGCGCGCCGTTGCTGGCGGCGCTGGCCGGAACCGCGGACGCGAGCCTGCTATGGAACCTAGGTAGCGGATGCCTGTTGTCGGTCGAAGTGTGCCACGATCGGGAATGATCGACGCCATGGATCATTCGCATGATGTGGTGGTACTGGGCGGCGGGCTGGCGGGGCTGACCTGCGCCCTGCAGCTGCGGCAGACCTGTCCCGGCATCGACGTACGGGTGTTGGAACGGCGCGCGCAGCCGGCGCCGGAGGCGGTGCACAAGGTCGGTGAATCGACGGTCGAAATCGGCGCGCACTATTTCGCTAGCGTCCTCGGCCTCGAGCCGCACCTGCGCGACAAGCAGCTGCGCAAGTTCGGATTTCGGTTCTTCCACTCCGACGGCCGTGAGGACATCGACCGCGTCCAGGAAATAGGTGTGAGCCGGTACCTGAGCGTGCCGAGCTATCAGATCGATCGCGGCATTTTTGAGAATTTCCTGGTCGAGCATGCCGGCGAGCACGGCATCACGGTTGAGTTGGATGCGTCGATCGAGTCGGTTGTGCTGGCCGATTCCTGCAGCGCTGCGACGATGCACCTGGTCGGCTTCCGCCAGGGCGGCCGGCTGCGGCACGCCAGCTCGCGCTGGGTGGTCGATGCCTCGGGGCGCCAGGGCCTGCTGAAGCGGCAGCTGCGACTCGCCGAGTCCAATGGCCACGAGCCGTACGCGGTCTGGTTTCGGGTTCCGGTCCGCATCGACCTGGAGAGCTGGTCGACCGACGAAGCCTGGCTGGGACGCTGCGAGCGGGCACAGCGCTGGCGCTCGACCAATCACCTGATGGGCAAGGGCTATTGGGTGTGGCTAATACCGCTGTCGTCCGGCTATCACTCGGTCGGCATCGTTGCCGATCCGCGGCTGCACGAGCTCGCTGCCATGAACACCTTCGAGCGAGCGATGACCTGGCTTGCCGAGCGCCAGCCGCGGCTGGCGCGGGCGCTGACAGAGGCCGCCGTGAAGCCTACGGACTTCACGTTCTTCAAGCGCATGTCGTACGGTTGCCGCGAGCTGTTCTCGTCGGACCGCTGGGCGATCACCGGCGAGGCCGGCGTGTTTCTCGATCCGTTCTACTCGCCGGGCAACGACTTCATCGCGATTGCCAATACCTACATCGTCGATTTGATCAGCAGGGACCGCCGTGAGGAGCCGTTCGAGCCGTACGTGCGCATCTACTCGCAGTTGTTCCGCTCGTTCTACGAAAGCACGTTGACACTGTACAAAAACCAGTACTCGCTGTTCGGAGACCCGGAGGTGCTGGCCACGAAAGTGATCTGGGACTACACCTACTACTGGGGCATCCTCTGCCAGCTGTTCTTCCAGCACAGGCTGACGGACCTGGCTATGCTTGGCCAAGTGCGCGGTGGGATGATGACGGCGCGCGTCCTCAACGAGGGTATGCAAGCGTTCTTCCGTGCCTGGGCCGCAGTCAGCGTGCCGCGTAATCTGCCACGGCTGCTGGATCAGGCCGGTCTGCCCTGGTTCGAGACGCTGAACCGCGATCTGCCGACGCCGCTCGACGATGCACAGTTCGCGAGGCGGATCGACGAGTCGGTTTCACGGCTGCAGCAGCTGGCGGCCGAAATGCTCGGCCGCGCGATTAACCATCATGCCGCGGCCGCGGTCTGGCCGGAAACGCTGCGGCTCGTTGCGCTCGCGCATCGCCAGCCGATCACAGAGGGTGAACTGCTGAATTATCCTTTGACGGCCTGAGATGGCCCGGCGGCGGCCCGCGCGCCGCCGTTCACGCCCGGCGCAGTACGATGGCGGCCCGCCCTGCTGCAAGCCGCACGTCGCCGTGGCAAACGCAAAACTTGTACTGCCAGCCCGAGGCGTCACCGTGCAGGCGGGTGGCGACCACTTCGAGCTCGTCGGGGATCCGCTCGACCGAGCCGGCGGCGAGCCAGACGTCCCGCAACGATACCAGCAGACCCGGAGCGACGCGCTGACCGTCGCGATGGGCGAGCAGGCCGCCGTGTACTGCCACCGCCTGTGCGCCGTATTCGCACAGGTTCACCGGATGGAGCCGGCCGTCACGCAGCAGCGGGTTGTCGGCGCGCAGATGCGAGCGGGTCGCAGTCGTCACGCGGGCGTCGTCCCAGGCCACGAGCCGATCGAGCAGGCACATCAGGCCGGCGTGCGGAATCAAGTCGCGTATGGCGGGCAGCGTCGGCGCGCTGCCGCCACCGATGCCGTCAGATCCACAGGTCATAGAAGTTGAACCAGTTGAACGGTGCCAATCGCACATAATGGGACAGCCGGTCGGCGAAGCGTTGCGTTATCTCGATCACCGCCGTTGCCCGTCCGGCACGCGGGATTTCCAAACAACGGGAGAACGGCTCGAAGTAGAGATCGTAGCGCTGGCCGCCGCGGTACAAGCCGAAGCACAAAACTACCGGCACCTTCAGCGCCGCCGCGAGCAGCCACGGGGCCGAAGGAAAAGCGGCCGGCGCGCCGAGAAAATCGACGGGCACGGTGGCATTGCCCGGTCGCGCACGGTCGGCGAGCAGCGTCACCGCTGCGCCCTGCAGGATCGCCTCGTGAATCGCCAGCGCCGTGGTCGTGCCATCCTGCCGCGCATTGATAATGGTGCTGGCAATTGCCGGGTTCAGCGCATTGAGAAGCAACGAGAGCGCGGGATTCTGGTCAAGGTCGATGACCGGCCGGACCTGCTGGTCAGGTCGTTGCAAGGCCAGCACGCGCAGCACGTCGAAACTGCCCAGGTGGGCACCGACCAGCAGCGCGCCGCGGCGCAGGTTTAGTAGCTGGTGCAGCTCCTCCAGGCCGTGCGTGCGAAGGTCGAAGCGCCGCAAATCGCCGGTCAGCAGGAAAACCCGATCGAGGGTCACCGACGCAAAGGTGTGGATGTGCCGGCCGATTTCCCACATAGTCGCCGGTCGCCCAAGTGCACGCGTCAGGAAGCGCCGCGACGCGCGCCGCTCAGGTCCGCGCCTGGCCAGAAAGTAGCTGGCGACCGGCAGCAGGATCAGCCGCGCCGGGGCGCGACCGACGCGCAGCGCGATGGTGCGGATAAGCCACAGCGCCAGCCGCCCGCCACCTTCGGGGCGCTGCATCCAATCGTGGCCAGGGCGGGCGGTCATCCTGCGTCGTCCCGGCCGCTGCCGACGCGAGCATCATCGACCGACACGATGCCGCTCACCAGCGTGTCGCCCGCGTAGCTGACGGTGAAGCGCGTCCGCGCACCATCGCGCACGAACGTCACTGCGGCGCATTGGCCGGGAAACAGTGGCTTGAGAAACTTCACCCATGCCAGCGAGCGCGAGTGATCGGCGGGAGCCGGCAGCAGTTCGAGCACGCGATCCAGCACCACGACGCCGGGCACCACCGGCGCTGAAGGGAAATGTCCGGGCAGACACGGGTGGTCGTGCGGTACGCAGATAGTAGCTTCGGCGGGGATCGATATCATGGGTCGCGATCAGCGTTTGCGCGCCGAGCCGTCCTTTGGCCATAACTCGGCAGCCAATGCTGGTCCAACGCCCGCCGCGCGGCGCAGGAACTCGAACAGGTTGCGATAGGGCTGCCACGGGAAGCGGTACTGCCGATAAAGATATTCAAAGAAGAACATTAGCGCCACGAGTGCATAGCAGACGACGTCCGAGTACAGCGTCCAGTAGAGAGTCGGCACCGTAAATGCGGGCGCGAATCCGGCAGCGATCAACAGGCCCTTGGGTGCGGCGACCAGTGCGAGGGCGAGGCAGACGGTCGCATTGAACACGAATAGCGCGGTCCATGCCACGGTGACCGAGCGGGCGTAATCCCAGACGGTCGGATCCTGGATATCGTCCTTGGTGTGCAGCAATCTCACGATTCGCGCCACCAGCGGCGTCTGACCGGGAACCAGCGTATGGCCGAACAACCAAGCAAGTCCGAGATTGACCAGCGTCGGCGGGAAGAACAGCGCGATCTGGATCCAGCGCGTCTCAGCGACGACGCCAAGCGTGCCGAGTGCGCCGGCGGTGGCCAGGTATGCCCAGAGCCGGCGCTCGCACAACGGCTTGGCAAGAAACATGACCAGCAGCAGGCCCATCGCAAGGACCGCGAGGCGCGCATTGGCAAGCGCCACCGACAGGTGCGCGAGAATCATGTAGACCACGACGAGAACAACTTGCATTTCTATCGGCCTCGCTCACTGCAGCGTCGCAACTTCGCCAGTTCGATTCGCGGCTTCGCGTACCACCTCTGCCGGCTCCGGCTTTCACTAGCGACTCGACACCCCAACGGCCGCAGACGGGGCGGCGTTCGCTGCTGTGCCTGCGAAGCGCAGCCGACGTGGCCGACGCCGGGGGCGTGAGGCTACTTCTCCCGACCGGTGGGCCCGCCGACGGCCCGCGCATAGTTGGCGCGCATGTACTCGGCGATCTGCTTCACTACGCGGTCGATCATAGCGTAGTCCTGGATGCCGCCCCAGTTGGCGCCGTTCCACTTCGAGGTCTTCTGGTAGAACTCCGGTTCCGCCACTACCTCGCCGCTGGGATCGGCGACGCAGCGAAGCTTTATCAGGGCGTACGAGTCCCCGGCGAACGGCGACAGCATCCGCCGGGCAGGGCTGACCTTCTGCGCATCTTCGACGAGCGCAGTGATCACGAGCCCGTTCTCGGCCGTCTCGACGGCATGCTGGTTCCATTCGGCGACTATCGGTCCGATCAGCGTCGTTATTCTGCTCTGCAGTCGACCCACGACGTTGTCGTTGTCGGTGTTGAACTTGGCGTCCATTTTCGGTGAAGCGACCTCAAGCATCTTCAGCTCGAACGTCTTGAACGACGCGAACGGCTTGCTCGGCGGCGGGTTGGTCATCTGGGCCTGAGCGACAGTTTCGAGCGTCATCAGGGTGCAGAGCAGAAGGCCCCGGATTTCGATGCATGTCACGGCTGAAACACCTCTCGGTCCTTGTACAGGTGGCCCACAGTCCGGGGTCATGATATCCGGTTATCGATACCCTTCCGGCCGGTCGCTCTTCACTGCGCG